>JBBKXO010000297.1:0-4505 GCA_037969525.1 Burkholderiales bacterium
TTTTTGTTTGAGGAATCATGAAATTCATAGACGAAGCGCGTATTGAAGTGCATGCCGGCAAAGGCGGCGACGGCGTCGCGAGCTTTCGGCGCGAGAAATTTGTGCCGCGCGGCGGGCCGGATGGCGGCGACGGCGGTCGAGGCGGCAGCATCATCGCCATCGCCGACCGTAATATCAATACGCTGATCGATTACCGCTACGCCCGCATTCATCGTGCCAAAAACGGTCAGAAAGGCATGGGGGCGGACTGTTATGGCCGTGCCGCAGCAGACATCGTGCTGCGCATGCCGGTCGGCACGGTCGTCAGTGACGCAGAAACCAGTGAAATACTCTTCGATCTTGCTCAAGACGGCGAGCGGGTAACGCTGGCCCAGGGTGGTGGGGGCGGGCTGGGTAACCTCCACTTCAAATCCAGCACCAATCGTGCGCCGCGGCAATTCACAGTTGGCGAACCCGGTGTTTCGCGTTACCTCCGACTCGAGCTTAAAATTCTCGCCGATGTCGGATTGCTGGGTTTGCCCAATGCCGGAAAATCTACACTGATACGCGCAATCTCCGCCGCGCGGCCCAAGGTCGCTGATTATCCGTTCACGACCCTGCAGCCGAATCTGGGCATGGTGCGTGTTGACGAAAATCGCAGCTTTGTCGTCGCCGACATTCCGGGGCTGATCGAAGGTGCCGCTGAAGGAGCAGGCCTGGGCCACCAGTTCCTGCGCCACCTGGCGCGCACCCGGCTGCTGCTGCATGTCATCGATCTCGCGCCGCTGGATCCGGAGGCAGACGTCGTGCGCGACGCCAAGGCCCTGATCAAGGAACTGCGCAAATACGACGAGGCGCTGTACCGCAAGCCGCGCTGGCTGGTATTCAACAAGATCGATCTCGTTCCGGAAGCTGAACGTGAGAAGCTAATCAAGACCCTGCTAAAGCAATTGGGATTGAAGCGCAAAAGCTTTACCATTTCAGCCATCAACGGCGAAGGCTGCCGCCCACTCGTGTACGCCGCCATGGACCACCTGCAGGCCGGACAGCCCAAACCGGCAACACGGAAAAAGAAGACTGACGCCCCGGCATGAGTACGCAGCAATCGACGGAATCCGTCATAAAGAAAGCAAAGCGGCTGGTCATCAAGGTCGGCAGCGGGCTGGTCACCAATGCCGGCCTGGGACTGGATCATGCAGCCGTGACCGGCTGGGCGGAACAGATCGCCCGGCTGCGCAAAGACGGCCGGGAAATCGTTCTCGTATCCAGTGGCGCCATCGCCGAAGGCATGCAGCGCCTGGGCTGGGTGCGCCGGCCGCACGCGCTGCATGAATTGCAGGCTGCGGCTGCCGTCGGGCAAATGGGGATGATGCAGGTGTACGCGTCGTGCTTTCACAGCCACGGACTGCTGGCCTCACAAATCCTGCTGACCCACGAGGACCTTGCCGACCGCAAACGCTATCTCAATGCACGCTCGACACTGCGCACATTGCTGGATCTGGGCGTCATCCCGGTGATCAATGAAAACGACACCGTGGCGATCGATGAAATCCGGTTCGGCGACAATGACACTCTCGCTGCGATGGTCACCAACTTGATTGAGGCCGACGCCCTGATCATCCTGACCGACCAGCGCGGACTGTTCAGCGCCGATCCGCGGAAGGATGCCAATGCCGCGGCAATCAGCGACGGTGTCGCCGGCGACCCTTATCTTGAAACCATTGCCGGTTCCACGGGCAGCGCCATCGCGCGCGGTGGCATGCTGACCAAGGTGCTCGCGGCAAAGCGAGCTGCGCGCAGCGGCGCCGACACCATCATCGCCTGGGGCCGCGAGCCTGAAGTGCTGCTCCGCCTGGCCGCAGGCGAACGCCTGGGCACGCAACTGCTGGCGCAACAGGCAACTGTCGCCGCGCGCAAGCAATGGCTCGCCGACCATCTGCAGGTGCGCGGGCGAGTCACTCTTGATGCCGGTGCGGCCAAGGCACTGCTGGTCGATGGCAAGAGCCTGCTGCCGGTGGGAGTATCCAGCGCCTCAGGGAACTTCGAACGCGGAGAAGTGGTGGCCTGCATTGACGATGCGGGCCGGGAAATCGCTCGGGGGCTGATCAATTACAGCTACGCTGATACCTGTCGTATCCTGCGCACACCGTCCAGCCAGATTGAAGCAAAACTCGGCTATGTCGACGAACCGGAACTGATCCACCGCGACAACCTCGTCCTGCTCTAGCCGCAACCAAAGCGCCAGCGCGCCCGACCTGCTGCTACCCGTCCCCGCCACTCGGTCAGTCGCGCAAGGGCCCGCGCCGCAGCGCCTGTACGATCTGCGCAGCTGATTCCACCATAATTTTCCCTCGGCACAGGTACTCGCGCGTTAGCGTAGTGTGATGCGCATTGAACTGTTTGGGCTCAATGCGGCGCCATTGCGGATTGCGCGCACGCACCCACGACTTGTCGCTACGTCCGATCGCGTAGTACTTCTGCTCACGGGACTCGCAGCGTATGCCCTCATAAGACACGTTGGTCGCGCCACCAGCAGTCTTGATTACCAGTGTATATCGCACTACGTCGTCGCTACCGGTTGATACCGACTTGCTGTCGACAAAAAAATGATGCGCTGTGGCTGCCCCTACATCGAGCGGAATTAGGTTTTCATCGGCGGGATACCCGGGGAGTTGCGCCTGCATCTCCGCCCACGGTTTGATTTCCTGGTCGAAAGTGTAATCCCAGCCCTCCCATTGGGTTTGGGCTTGAGCCATACCCATTGACATCAGCGCAACAGTCACGCCACGCGCCAAACCTATCAGTATCTTATTCATTGCCGGATTGTACCCCCAGCCCGGTGCCGGCCGGAATTGCCGGCGCGCCCTGAAGTCATGTGAGGTCTGCGAGCAGCGAAACACGTGTGGTTTCGGCAACGCGCGCCACGGTTGCGGAATAGTTGGGATGGTCCACCCCCATAGCCAGCGCAGCACCGGCGCGCAACGCTGCAATCATCGTCGCATTCAGCTCAAGCCGGAGAAAATGCACCGCAGAGGTTTTCTGCTCAGTTTCGCGCTCCAGATCCTCATCTGCGATCGCATATATACGTTCGCAGTCTTGCACCTGAGCCCAGACCCGACCCTCAATCCCGATCAGCTGCGACAGTTGGCGGCGGCGCTCTTCCTCCTCGGGATATTCGATCAACATGGTCGCTTTCCAGTTGGTGCCGTCCGGAACCAGCGGGTTGTAGGCCCCCAGTTCATCGACGATGCCCTGCTCCTCGAATATACGTTCGACGCGCAGCATTTCCTGCACCTGATAGCGAATCGTCAGTTCATCTTCAAAGATAAGGGTCACGTTATCGCCCAGTTGCAGCGCCCTGTCTTTTTTGTGTGCCATGACTTTGGCACGGAACTCGGGCCGCGCCTTGGAGTAGGCCTCGAGAGTCATCAATGAGTCTTTAGTAATAATTGGCATGGCTTTTCTCAAAGTCCGTAGGCTATGCGCATAAGAGTCAGGGGATGCAGTTTTTGCGCCTCACTCTCACCCATGCCCTGCTGGATATGCCGACCGGCAATCGCACAGTCGGAGCTGATGTAATCTGGAGCAGCGTCTTTCATCTGGCGGAAAACCGGACGACCGATTTTCATCGACTGCTCGAAAAACTCGCTTTTCACTCCCCAGGTACCGTCATGGCCGGCGCAGCGCTCTACGGTTGTGACCTGGGTATCCGGGATCATCTCCAACACTTCACGCGTCTTCTGCCCCATGTTCTGTACCCGCAGGTGACAAGGCACATGGTATGAGACCCTGCCCAGCGGCTGTTTGAATTCCTGCTTCAGCATCCCATCCCTGCCGCGCAAGACCAGGTATTCAAAAGGATCAAACATCGCCTCCGCCACCGCTTTGACATCCGCGTCGTCAGGAAACATCAGCGGCAGCTCCTGTTTGAACATCAGCGTACACGACGGCACCGCCGTCAAGATCGCGTAGCCTGCACGCGCCAGCTTGGCTAGCACCGGTATATTCAAATCCTTGTTGCGCGCTACTGCCTCAAGATCACCCAGCTCCAGCTTGGGCATGCCGCAACAGGCCTCTTTTTCTACAAGGATTGCCGGCACCTCATTGTGGGCGAGTACCTTAAGCAGATCATGGCCGATGCCGGGCTCGTTGTAATTCACATAGCAGGTCGCGAAAATTGCGACCTTGCCCGGCGTGGATTTGCCATCCCTGACCGCAAATGATGAATCAGGCCTCGCGGTCGATCGGAATTTCGCACTGTCATATTCCGGTAGCACGCGATCCTTGTGAATGCCCAGCATACCGTCCATCAGGCTACGCACCGGCGCCGCCTTGTTGGCAGCGTTGACCATCTGCACCACCACCGGAATCGACGCCAGCTTGCCCAGCGCGTCGGTACTGGACAGTAACTTGTCACGAAAACTGACCTCGCCCTTGCGATACTTTACCGCCTTCGCGCGCAGCATCAGGTGCGGAAAATCCACATTCCATTCATGCGGGGGCACGTAGGGGCACTTGGTCATGTA
>JBBKXO010000298.1:0-2783 GCA_037969525.1 Burkholderiales bacterium
TTGCCGACATCGACAATGCAATCACCGCATGGACGAAAGCGCGCGACAAGAATGATGCGCTGAAAATCCTCGATGACTTTGATGTGCCCTCGGGCGCGATCTTCTCGATTGCCGACATCGCCGCGGACGCGCAATACAAGGCGCGCGACATGATCCTCAACATCACCACGCGCGATGGTTACCAGGTTGATGTGCCGGGCATCGTGCCCAAACTGTCGGCCACACCCGGCGGCATCCGCAACACCGCGCCGCGGCTGGGTGAAGACACCGAGTCGGTGCTGCAGAGCGCCGGGGTGAAGCCCGAGACCATTGCCGACCTGCGAGCGAGAGGTGTGATCTAGCAGGGAAAGACAAAAATATGTTTATAATCAACTACTTATAAAAATCGCCCTTGTAGCCCGGATGCAGCGCAGCGAAATCCGGGGCAGGCGACAGCCATCCCGGCGCGCGTAGTCCGCGGCCGGAACGACGACGAATAATCGGAGCGAAAACCATGATCGACCGTCTTGACCATTTCGTAATGACCACCGCGCAGCCCGACGAAACCATCCGCTTCTACACCGAAGTGCTGGGCATGACGCTGGAACACTTCGGCGAAGGACGACGCGCGCTGAAATTCGGCAAACAGAAAATCAACATTCACGTGAAGGGCAAAGAATACGAACCGAAAGCAAACGCACCGGGAACCGGCACGCTGGATTTCTGTTTCATTGCATCAGTGCCGCTGGAGGAAGTGGTCGCGCGGCTCAACCAGCACAATGTGAAGATCATCGAAGGGCCGGTGATGAAGACCGGCGCGACCGGGCCGATACGGTCGGTGTACTGCCGCGATCCCGATCTCAACCTGGTCGAAGTGTCAGCATACATTTGAGTGAGCAATGGGTTTCCGTAGGGCGGGAGGAGTGAAACGCCCCCAAGGGGACTTCCTTCGGGGCGCATCCCGCCGTTCCGGGCTTGACCACTTACCGGCGGATGCAATAGCATGAACGTATCTCATTTGTAGTACAGGAGCGGATCATGGCAGTCTCGCTGAGAATCCCGGAAAAAATCAAACGGCGGGTCGAAAAACTGGCGCGTTTGAATGACACCACTGCGCATGCCTTCATGGTGGGGGCTATTGAAGAGCGCCTGCTGGCCGAGGAGACCCGCGCCGAATACCATGCCGAAGCGACGGCCCGGCTTTCGCACATGAAAAAAACCGGCAAAGGAATTCCGGCGGCTGAAGTGTTTGATTATCTGCGTGAGCGTGTGCAGGGGAAACCGGCTGCACGGCCCAAGGTGCGCAAGATCGCATGATCATCTTTTCCGAGGAGGCACTTGCCGACCTTGAAAAGATTTTCGAATTCAACGCTGAGCGTGATCCTGCTGTCGCGCTGGATCATATCGACAAGATACAGTCCGCGGTGACTGTGCTTGAAGTGCATCCGGAAATCGGCAGACGGGTTAATGCGGGTTCGCCGTTGCGGGAACTGGTCATCGCCCGCGGACAGGCAGGGTATGTAGCGCTTTACGAATATTCACCCGCGGCAAACCGGATACGCGTCCTCGCCGTGCGCCATCAACGCGAGGCCGGGTACTTGATCGAATAGCGAGGCAAAGCGGGATTGCGTGTTTGCAAGACCTGGTCCCATTGTCGCCCTCGTTTATATTTTTTTCCTGCGGATGCGCCGGTACTGTTGGCACACGATATGCTCCGCATTTCAGCCACTTCATTCGGGGAAACCATGCGACTGCGACTGTGGATGTATGTGCCGTTTTTCCTGTTCCTGTTGCAGCCGGCACTCTCGCCGGCGCAGAAGAAGATGACCCCCCAGGAAGAAGCGGTCTACCGCGACATGCTGCGGCAATCAGGGGTGGATCCCGATGAGATGAAGCAGGCAATGAAGGCAACCCAGTCCGCGCAGAAATGGGCTGGCGCCAAGGCGGTTCACTACCATATCGTTGGTGTGTACGACAGCAGGACCATAATTTCCAGCGAACCGGGGAAGGGGTTTGCCTATGCGGACGTGACGGATCGCGTGGTGATTGAACTGGATTGGAAACTCACCGAGGCCAAACTGGTTGGCACGCCGACGTTTCAGAACACCAAGTCGACGCTGAAGAATCTACGTGACCCGGTGGCCGGTTGTTTGCCGCCTGCCATCGTTGGTGAGTACGAGCATTTTGAACTGCTGGGCGTCAAGAACGGCCTGAGCGGCTCGATAGACCTGGAGGTGCAGACCAGTTTCCCGGTCACGCAGGTCGCACAGGCCTGTGTTGGCAGCCGCAAGTCGATACCAGCAGCCCGAAAAACCCGACCGGAGAACATGATGCTGCCCCCGCCCACGTTCCTGGACCAGGCTGAGCCGCCGACGAAGGACTGGAAATTTTCAGCGGACAAGAAGTCCATGATCACCCAGAAAGGCGGCTGGGTCTGGACTTACACGCCTACGGTCAAAGCCAATTAGATTTTGTAGGGCGGATAAGGCGCAAGCCGTAATCCGCCCTACGGGCTAAATCCGACCGCCATCCGGCGTGATTGCCCGTGGCTCCCTTGGTAACTTCGCCCCACACCGCGCACAGAACTTGTCCTTGGCCCCAACCGGCTGCCCGCAATCGTGGCAGCGCCGCAGTTCGCAATACCCAATCACGGCTTCAGCTTGTCCTCAAACCAGTTCCACATTTCCGCCACACCCAGCGTCAGGTAATCGCGCTGGCAGTGCTGCGCGCCGCCTTCTTCGGCGGTGAAAACCCGCAGCGTCTTGTCCTTTGAGCCCGAGGCGTTGTACAGCGATTGCGCGTCG
>JBBKXO010000299.1:0-10037 GCA_037969525.1 Burkholderiales bacterium
AGTTACTGAAGCAAAATAGCCCGAGATCAGCTCGAGCTGTTCATTGGTATAGCCCTTGGCATGCTGATGCATGATTGTTGCCGGACGCTTGCCGTCACGGAACTCCTGCATCTGCTTCAGCAGATAATCCTTGTTCTGGCCAGCCAGGCTCGGCGGCACGCCATTGACACTGCGGCCATCAGTCCCGTGACAGGTAAAGCAGGTTGCCGCCAGACTGCGGGCATAACTGGCGTCCTGTGCAACTGCGGGCAGCGCCATACCAACCGCAAGCGCAACCGCAGTAATCTTCGCGGTCACAACACAATAACTGCTCATGATGTCCTCCAGATGGGTGGTGATCCAGTTATTAAAAAATACGCAATCTTCGCTGCGCCCCTTACCTTCGGCAAATTGCTGGAAGAGTTTGATTCTGGCTATGACGTAGGTCAAGCCTTTAACAGTTACCCAAGCCAGCCAAGAAAAACCCCGGTGCGCCATGGGCTGCCGGGGTTGAAGTAAGTGACTGAAGAGCCGCGATTAATCCGGTCAGACTACGCCTACGGGCTCCTCATCGAACACAAGTTGCACCTTTCCGGCGGCATCAATATCAACCGTAACCTTGCCCCCGCTGGCCAGCCGCCCGAACAGCAACTCATCGGCCAGGGCGCTGCGAATGGTGTCCTGAATCAGCCGGGACATGGGCCGCGCACCCATTTGCGGATCAAACCCCTTGTCAGCAAGGTATTCGCGCAGTGCTGGCGTAAAGTTGATGTCGACCTTCTTCTCGTGCAACTGCTCTTCGAGCTGCATCAGGAACTTGTCGACCACACGCAGGATGACTTCGCGATCCAGCGCCTGGAAGGAAATAATGCCATCGAGCCGGTTGCGGAATTCCGGCGTGAACATGCGCTTGATCTCGCCCATTTCGTCACCGGCCTGCCTGGACGCCGTAAAGCCCATGGATGACTTCGACAGTTCGGCAGCACCGGCATTCGTGGTCATGACGATCACCACGTTGCGGAAGTCGGCTTTCCTGCCGTTGTTGTCGGTGAGCGTGCCATGATCCATCACCTGCAGCAGGATGTTGAAAATGTCCGGATGTGCCTTCTCGATCTCGTCGAGCAGCAGCACCGAGTACGGGTGCTTGGTGATCGCCTCGGTCAACAACCCGCCCTGGTCAAAGCCTATGTATCCCGGCGGCGCGCCGATCAGCCGCGACACGGCATGACGCTCCATGTATTCGGACATGTCGAAGCGCAGCAGCTCAACGCCCATCACGTATGAAAGCTGACGCGCCACCTCGGTCTTGCCGACGCCGGTCGGACCGCTGAACAGGAAACTACCGATCGGCTTGACCGGATTGCCCAGTCCGCTGCGCGCCATGCGGATGGCTGCGGTCAGCGCCCCGATCGCCTTGTCCTGCCCGAACACCACGGCCTTCAGATCGCGGTCCAGCGTCTTCAGCGCACTGCGGTCATCCACCGACACCGTCTGTGCGGGGATGCGCGTGATCTTGGCAATGATTTCCTCGATTTCGTGCTTGCCGATGATGCGCTTTTGCTTGGACTTCGGTTTGATTTTCTGCGCCGCGCCGGCCTCATCGATGACGTCGATGGCCTTGTCCGGCAGGTGCCGGTCATTAATGAACCTGGCAGACAGTTCCGCTGCAGCACTCAGCGCAGCCGGCTGGTACTTGACGCCATGATGCTCCTCGAAGCGGGACTTCAGCCCTTTGAGGATCAACACCGTCTCAGCCACCGTCGGTTCGGTGACGTCGATTTTCTGGAAGCGGCGCGACAGCGCATGATCCTTCTCGAACACCCCGCGGTATTCGTTATAGGTCGTCGCTCCTATGCATTTCAACTGGCCGTTCGACAGCGCCGGCTTCAGCAAATTCGACGCGTCCAGCGTCCCTCCTGAAGCGGCACCCGCACCAATCAGCGTGTGGATTTCATCAATAAACAGGATCGCATGCGGATTCTCCGCCAACTGCTTGAGCACGGCTTTCAGCCGCTGCTCAAAATCACCGCGGTATTTGGTGCCGGCCAGCAGCGCCCCCATGTCCAGCGCGTGCACATTGGCATTTTTCAGGATGTCGGGGACTTCGCCATCGACCACACGCCGCGCCAGTCCTTCGGCAATCGCTGTTTTGCCGACCCCGGCCTCGCCTACCAGCAGCGGATTGTTCTTGCGCCGCCGGCACAGCGTCTGGATGACCCGCTCCAGCTCGTGGTCGCGACCGATCAGCGGATCAATTTTCCCCTCCACGGCAAGCGCATTCAGGTTCTGTGTGTAGGCCTCCAGCGCGCCCCCGGACTGCGCTTCCTGTTCGGCCTCCACAGGCTCGCCTTCCTGCTTGGCTTGCTGGGTCTGCGGAACTTTGCTGATGCCGTGCGATATAAAGTTGACCACGTCAAGACGGGTCACGCCTTTCTGGTGCAGGAAGTAAACTGCATGCGAATCCTTCTCGCCGAAAATGGCCACCAGTACATTGGCCCCGGTGACTTCCTTCTTGCCGGAAGACTGCACGTGCAGGATTGCGCGCTGGATCACCCGCTGAAAGCCCAGCGTCGGCTGGGTATCCACCTCTTCACCGGCGAGTATGGGTGTGTGTTCAGTGACGAAATCAGCCAGCAGCTTGCGCAGATCGTCCACGTTGGCCGCACAGGCGCGCAACACTTCCGAGGCGGAAGGGTTGTCGAGCAAGGCCAGCAGCAAATGCTCCACCGTAATGAATTCGTGGCGCTTCTGGCGGGCCTCCATAAACGCCATGTGCAGGCTAACTTCCAGTTCTTGGGCAATCATGGTTGTCCGATCATGGTCATGTGAGACCTCAGTTCTCTTCCATTACGCACTGTAACGGATGTTGGTGCTGCTTGGCGTACGACTTTACCTGCTCAACTTTGGTGGCGGCAACATCCCGGGGATATATGCCACACACGCCCATGCCGTCACGGTGTACTTTCAGCATGACCTGGGTAGCGCTCTCGCGGCTGAGCAAAAAGAAGCGCTGCAGCACGGCCACCACAAAATCCATGGGGGTATAGTCGTCATTGAGCAAGAGCACCTTGAACATCGGGGGCAGCTTGGTCTTGGTACGTTTCGCCTCAAGGACGGTGTCTTCACGCTGCTTGGTTGCCATGCCTGTTGACTGAACTTGAAACGCGCTTCAAAAGTGACCTCCGGACTGACATTGAACCTATTGTCGCCTGAATGGGGAATATTTCAAGTGCCGGAATTCACGGCCGAATCTCGCCAGATTGTGGTCATGCCACCAGCCCTTGACTTTCTCAGGTAAATACCATAGAAAGCAGTCGGGTGTTGGGGTTCAGGCTTCTCGCAGGACCAGATTGGCCGGTGCGATCCATAGAACTCGAACAAATCGCGGAGCCCATCCGCTTTTTAATCAAGGCAGGCACTATGGCAACCGGTACTGTGAAATGGTTCAATGACTCCAAAGGCTACGGGTTCATTACTCCGGATGACGGCAGCGAAGATCTATTCGCGCATTTCTCCGCAATCCAGATGAACGGCTTCAAGACACTTAAAGAAGGCCAAAAAGTGTCATTTGAGATAACCCAGGGCCCCAAAGGCAAGCAAGCCTCTAACATCCAAGCAGCCTGAAGCTGTGAATTTGCCCCGGCAGCAATGCCGGCGGCCCTGCACAAGATTAGACCCGCAGACCTTACGGTTATGCGGGTTTTTTTCTGTACCCGGCGCGGTATGACGGCTACAGGGTCAGGCATACTCTGCCGGCAGCGGTTCATGCGGAATACAATAAATGCGATAATCGCGCGACGGATCAGCACGGGATAGCGATATTTGCTGCGATCCTGGCTGCATATCCCTTCAGGACCATCCCGAGATCGCCGAATCCGGCAGATCACGACACCGAACAAATAAGAACGGAGATTGAGAATCATGACTGCAAAACTCGACCTGCTCAAAATCGCGCAGGATGAACAGGACGGCGATTTGTTCAAGCTGCTGGACAACATCTACAAACGCTCAAAAATACAACCGCGCGGGATTAAAGACGCGATCATCTGGGAAGGTGGTAATGCCCATGGCGGCGTCAAGCCCGTGGCGCACGCGTTCACCGACATGTTTGCGCTCAACGGCACGCTGATGGCACTCGACGTGCTGGGTCTGCCGTTTCTTGGCGTGCCGATGATGGCGCAGTTCCGCCACGACACCAAACTGGTATCGCTCGAGTGGTTCGGCAAGATGGATAACACTGCACTCAAATGGTCGACAGCCGGTGACTTCATGGTCAACGAGGGCGGCAAAAAAGTAGTGGTGGCTGGAAAGTCGGCCAATGCGCCCCTGCGTACCGCCGCCGGCGTCTACTGTAATGTGCGCCCCTATGGCGGCATTACCAGCATCCGCTTCATGCCGGGCCTGCCCTATTCACAGGACAACAAGAAATTCAAAGTCGACCCCGCCACCGGCAACATCCATTCAGAAATGAACACGCCCGGCGTACGCATGGCCTACGCCGCCCGCCTGTTCCTGAAGATGGTGCACGAAACCGGCCAGATCGGCCGTGTCGCCACCAAACCCACCCAGGCCAAAGAGGACGCCGTCAACGCCGGCATCATGCGATGGCTGCTCAAGGACACCAAGTTCCAGTTAAAACGCCAGTATTCGGTCGATGCGTATGAAGAACACAAGGCGAACGTCGACGCCATCACCGCCCTACTGCCAAAAGACTTCAAGGCCGGCATGGAAAACTGGGGCGGCGAGATCTACGAGCACATCTCCGACACCAATTTCGGCCTGTTGCTGCACGACATGATCCAGCAGCGCCCTTGCATCGTTTACGCCACGGACCTTGACGGCGACCGTCTGACCGACCTGATGGCGGACGCACCCGATGTGCTGCGCGCATGGGGCCAGATCGTGCTTGATCATGCCAAGACCGGCAAGAAGATGCAGGACGTGTGGAAAGAAATGGGTTTCACCATGACCAACGGCAAAGACATGACCAGCGTCATGTACCGCATCGAAGGCGCACCGATTTTCGAGCAGACCCTTGGTTCCGCCGATGCCATGCTGTTGCGTCTGCTGGCCGGAGACGAAACGGTCGGCGGCGAGAAGCAGCCGTACGATCCGCGTATCCACTTCGTGCTGATCAACGAAGCCTATAAAGCGGCGAATCCGGACAACGCCGAGCTCGCCAAATGGCTGGACGCGCAACTGGCTGCATTCGACAAGATCTATGGTGGCAAGCGTCCTCGCTACATCGACGGTTACAACCAGCTAAAGGCAGCCATCAAGCCCTGGGGCAAGTAAAAAACCCGATCTGCCCGCCGGAAATCGACCGGCAAAAGATAAAAAGTACGACTACGCCCGCTGCTGCGGGCGTAGTCGTATGCGCAGCGGTTGTGTGTCATACCCAATGCGTGCCCTCTTAACCGCCTCCCGGTAACCATCTCGACCAGCGTCCATCACAATTGCGGCGTAGCCGCATTGGTGTCGCCCCGTCAGGGCATAGATCTTTTTAAGGGGCAAATAAGAGATTGTGTTGGCAACTGGTCATTATGAACTTGCAATTATAATGCGATGCAGCAATAATTATGACACAAGATTTTACTATGTGAGATTACATTTCTTCGAACAGCTCAGGAGCACGCGATGACTACACCCCAATTTGCCGAAGGCATTGAAATTCTTGGCCCCATGCACACCGGCTATGCCGATATTCTGACCCCGCAAGCCGTCGCCTTCGTCGCCAAACTGGCACGCAAATTCGAAGCACGGCGCAGTGAACTGATAGCGCAGCGTGCCACACGCCAGGCCGGATTCGACAAGGGCAAGCTGCCCGACTTCCTGGCGGAAACCAAAAGCATCCGCGACGCCAACTGGACTATCGGCAATGTGCCGGCCGATCTGCAGAACCGCCGCGTCGAAATTACCGGTCCCACCGACCGTAAGATGGTCATCAACGCTCTTAATTGCGGCGCCAACGTATTCATGGCCGATTTCGAGGACTCGAATGCGCCGACCTGGAGCAACATGATCGAAGGCCAGATCAACATGCGCGACGCCATCCGCCGCTCAATCACATTCCAGAGTCCGGAAGGTAAAAGTTACTCGCTTGATGCCAAAATCGCCACGCTGCTGGTACGCCCGCGCGGCTGGCATCTGCTGGAGCATCACATGCTGGTCGACGGCAGGCCGGTGTCTGGCGCCATCTTCGACTTTGCGCTCTATTTTTTCCATAACGTCAAAGCAGCCCTCGCCCACGATACCGGCCCCTATTTCTATCTGCCGAAAATCGAAAGCCACCTCGAAGCCCGGCTGTGGAACGACATCTTCGTCATGGCGCAGCGCGAACTGGGCGTGCCACAGGGCACGATCAAGAGCACCGTGTTGATCGAGACCATACTCGCTGCGTTCGAAATGGACGAGATTTTGTATGAACTGCGGGATCACTGCGTGGGACTCAACATCGGCCGCTGGGATTACATATTCAGTTGCATCAAGAAATTCCGTTCGAACAAGGATTTCTGCCTCGCCGACCGCAGCCAGGTCACCATGACTGCCCCCTTTATGCGCGCCTACGCGCTGCTGCTGATCAAAACCTGCCACAAGCGCAAAGCATTTGCGATGGGCGGCATGGCCGCACAAATTCCCATCAAGGACGATGCAGCGGCCAACGATGCGGCGCTGGCCAAAGTACGTGCCGACAAGGAACGCGAAGCCACCGACGGCTGTGACGGTACCTGGGTAGCGCATCCGGGCCTGGTCGGCATCGCCAAGGAAGTTTTCGACAAACACATGCCGGCCGCAAACCAGGTCAGCCGCCAGCGGCCGGACGTCAACGTCACGGCAAAAGACCTGCTCGATTTCAAACCCGAAGCGCCGATCACCGAAGCCGGTCTGCGTAACAACATCTGCGTGGGCATCCATTACATAGGCTCATGGCTCGCCGGCAACGGCTGCGTACCGGTTTACAACCTGATGGAAGACGCCGCGACTGCCGAAATTTCTCGTTCACAGATCTGGCAGTGGATGCGCAGTCCCAAGGGCGTACTCGACGATGGCCGCAAGGTCACGCGGGAAATGTTCCGCAGCATGCTGCCCGAGGAACTGGCCCGGGTGCGCAGCGAACTCGGCGAAGAAGGCTGGAGCGCGGGCCGCTATGAAGCCGCCGCCAAATTATTCGACGAAATTACCACCAGCGACGATTACGTCGAATTCCTGACCCTGCCCGGTTACGAGCAGCTGATCGGCAAGCTCGAAGTAGGCGTCGCTGCCTGAGCCCGGTGATCCGGTAAATAACAGGCCCCCGCATCCACGGGGGCCTTTTTCCGTACAATCCGCGGATGAGCACCGTCGTCCTGCTTAACAAACCCTACGGCGTCATCTGTCAGTTCAGCGCTTCGGGCACACTCAAAACACTGAAGGATTTCGTGGCAATTCCGGACGTCTACCCGGCGGGGCGGCTCGACACCGACAGCGAAGGCCTGGTGGTACTCACTGACGATGGCGGTCTGCAACACCGGATCAGCGATCCCCGGCACAAACTGCCGAAAACCTATTATGTGGAAGTCGAGGGCACTCCGGATGAGGCCGCGCTGGCAACGCTGCGTGCCGGGGTCCAGCTCAGCGGTTACCGGGCGCGGCCGGCGGAGGTCGGACTGGTTGCGCCACCGGACTGGATATGGCCGCGCGTGCCCCCCATCAGGGTGCGCATGTCCATACCCACCGCCTGGCTCCAGCTCACCCTCCGCGAAGGTCGTAATCGCCAGGTCCGGCATATGACCGCCGCGGTGGGTTTCCCCACGCTGCGGCTGATCCGCTACAGCATTGGTTCATGGTCCCTGGCTGAACTGGCCCCGGGTACCTGGAAAACGGCTGATCCGTCCACATTTCCGCACCAAAATGACGCCCAGGGTACACCCACTCATCCGCCCCGCCGCAGCCGCGTCCGGCGGCAACCCGGAAAGTAAAACCTATTGTTTTTATTATCCTTTTTTTTAAGAAAACTTACATGAAACTGTCAACCGCTTGCCGCCAGGCCCGTTATTGGCGCTTGACCGACTCTTTCGGTCAAAGGCCACCAGGCCTGGTTGATCAACCATTAATTGAGGAAATCATGAGCAAACTGTTAGCCGCCCTTATCGCCGCCGTGTTCGCCACCGTAACCGTTGCCCCGGCGTTCGCCGCAGAAGTGAAAAAAGAAGAAAAGAAAGAAATCAAGAAAGAAGAGAAAAAAGCTGAATCGAAAGATGCAGCCAAGAAAGACGAAAAGAAAGCCGACAAGAAGTAATTCTTCGGTTTCTCTGAAAAAGGCAGGGTTTAGACCCTGCCTTTTTTTCGCCCTGGTTTTGCCTAGTTGTCATTTATAAGGGCATACGCTAATGTAGCGCCGCTCTATACGAGCCGCTGGCCGGCAGTCGGCCGGTAGTTTCCGTTCAATCAGGGAGGATCCATGAAGAAGCTGCTCGCACTCGTAGTCACCGCCATGTTTGCTGCAGTGGCCGTAGCACCTGCTTACTCGGCTGATAAAAAAGACGAGAAGAAAATGGAAAAGAAAGAGAAAAAAGAGAAAAAAGAGAAAAAAGACAAAAAGTAGGTCTCTACTACCTCATTCTGAAAAGCAGGGTACCCACCCTGCTTTTTTTACGTCCGCAGAAGCCGGTTTTGCCCCGGTTGGAGCGTCCGCGCACGAAAGTTAAAATAGGCGGATGATGACTCAGCCAGCCCAATGGAAACCCAATGTCACGGTGGCTGCAGTGGTAGAACGCGATGGCATGTTCCTGCTGGTCGAAGAACAGACCTCAGACGGCATCCGCTACAATCAGCCGGCAGGCCATCTCGAAGCCGACGAATCACTGCTAGACGCCGTAGTCCGCGAGACACTGGAGGAATCTGCCTGGCTTTTCAAACCCACTGCACTGGTCGGCGTTTACCAATACCATCAGGCACATACCGATATTACTTATCTGCGCTTTGCGTTCACCGGGGAACTGTCCGACCATCAACCCGGCCGCGCTCTGGACTCCGGCATACTGCGCGCCCTGTGGATGCCGGTCGCTGAAATCCGTGCCAGCCGTGCGCAGCACCGCAGCCCGCTGCTGCTGCAATGCATAGACGACTATCTGGCCGGTCAGCGACATCCGCTGCAACTGCTGCATCATTACAACTAGGACCATGGCACACAAACAAAAAATCGTAGTCGGCATGTCGGGGGGCGTAGATTCATCGGTTGCCGCGCTGCTGCTCAAACAACAAGGGCATGAGGTTGTCGGCCTGTTCATGAAGAATTGGGAAGACGACGACACCGACGAGCATTGCACCTCGCGACAGGATCTGATCGATGCCGTCGCTGTTGCTGACCGCATAGGCATTGAAATCGAGGCCGTCAACTTCAGCGCCGAATACAAGGACCGCGTATTCAGTGAATTCCTCAGTGAGTACCGCGCCGGCCGCACCCCTAATCCCGATGTATTGTGCAATGCCGAGATCAAGTTCAAGTCATTTCTCGACCATGCCATGAGTCTGGGCGCGGATCGCATCGCCACCGGTCACTATGCACAAGTGCGCGAAACCGGCGGCCTGTACCAACTGCTCAAAGCCGAAGATGGCACCAAGGACCAGAGCTACTTCCTCTACCGCCTGAACCAGCAGCAACTGGCTAAAACATGGTTTCCGCTGGGTGGACTGTACAAACGGGATATCCGCGAAATTGCACGCCGCGAGGGCCTGCCCAACCACGACAAGAAGGATTCCACCGGTATCTGTTTCATCGGTGAGAGGCCGTTCCGTGAATTTCTGAACCGTTACCTGCCGGCCAATCCCGGGGATATCGTCACGCCGGATGGGGGCAGGGTCGGTAAACACATGGGGTTGATGTTCTATACGCTGGGTCAGCGTCAGGGACTGGGCATCGGCGGCACGCGCGATGGTGATGGGGACGCCTGGTATGTCGCGGACAAGGATATGCAGAACAACCGGCTGGTGGTCGTGCAGGGCCACGATCACCCCATGCTGCTCGCCGACCAGCTCGCGGCGGTCAATCTGACCTGGGTCAGCGGCGAAGCGCCGCA
>JBBKXO010000300.1:0-11550 GCA_037969525.1 Burkholderiales bacterium
CGGCAGGCCTGCACCGGCTGTGGAAACGCTTTGCCGTAGAGCAAAGCCTGACCCGCCCCGGCGAACGCGTGCTCGACGTGGCGGGCGGCACCGGCGACCTGACTCGGCTGTTCGCGCAACGCGTCGGCCCAACCGGCTCGGTCATCATCACCGACATCAATGGTCCGATGCTGCGGCGCGGCCGCGACCGCCTGCTCGATGACGGACTGATGATTCCGGCTGCGCAATGTGATGCCGAAAAACTGCCATTTCCCGATCAGCACTTCGATTGCGTCTGTGTTGCATTCGGAGTGCGCAACATGACCCACAAGGACGTCGCACTGGCCGAGATGCATCGCGTGCTCAGGCCCGGCGGGCGGCTGCTGGTGCTGGAGTTTTCGCGGGTCTGGAAACCGCTGGCACCGTTGTATGACGCCTATTCATTCCAGATCCTGCCGCGGCTGGGCAAACTGGTGACCGATGATGGCGACAGCTACCGCTATCTCGCCGAATCCATCCGCATGCATCCGGATCAGGAAACCCTGAAGCAGATGATGCAGCACGCCGGTCTGGAACGCGTCGAGTATTTCAACCTCGCTGCCGGCGTCGTCGCGCTGCATCGCGGAATCCGCTTCTAACCCTGGCACATCCTTGATTCGGCAGGTTTTTCAGCCTCGCGAGCCAATCATTATCTTATTGATTTGAATTATTATTTTTCGTAATGTCCGCGCGCATGGCGCCTCGCTATAATGCGCCAGTCAATACTTAACCTTGCCCCCCCGGAGTTCGTCATGAAAAAGATGCTGGCTGTGCTGATTGCGCTGTTTGGACTGGCGATGGTCACCGTGGAAGCTGACGCGCGCCGCATGGGCGGCGGCAAAAGTATCGGTACGCAACGCAGTGTGCAACAGGCGCCCAAAGCGCCGGCACAGCAGCAAACCGCGCAACCCGCAGGCACGCCGGCGCAAGCCCCGGCCGCTGCGACCGGCAACAAATGGCTGGGCCCGCTCGCCGGACTCGCCATGGGTGCCGGACTGATGGCGCTGTTCATGAACAACGGCCTCGCCGGCGGGCTCGCCGGACTGCTGCTGATTGCTGCGATCGTCGGCATTAGTGTCATGGTATTCCGGGCGCTACGCGGTCGTCCTGCTGAGCAGCCCATGCAGTACGCCGGCAGTGCCCAGCCAGAACCTGCATCATTCGGAACGTCAGGCGCAGCCGCGCATTCCGTCGCCGCAACTACTACAACTACCACCAGCCGCTGGCCCACGGACTTCAACGCCGAGGAATTCATCCGTCACGCGCGCTTGAATTTCGTGAAGCTGCAGGCTGCACACGATTCCCGCGACAGCGAAGCGCTGGCTGACTTCCTGACGCCGGATGTGCTGGAAGCCGTTCAGGAGCAATGGCAAATCGAAGGTGAAGCAAAAGGTAAAACCGATGTGGTGACACTCGAATCTGAAGTGCTGGATGTAATCACCGAAGGCCTGCTCTACATCGTCAGCGTGCGCTTCTCCGGCCTGATTCGTGAATCTGCGGATACCGAGCCGCAGGCTTTCACCGAAATCTGGCACCTGGAAAAACCGCTGCGCGGATCGACCGGTTGGCTGGTATCCGGCATTCAACAGGCCTGAACAGCAAGGCGGACCGCCCGCCCCTGGTTTTATGATGAACGCTCTCGCCGGCGCACCACTCAATCACCTGTTGCGCGCCAACGCCTGGGCACGCGATGCACTGCAAGCGCATGCCGGAAAAATCGCGTGCTTCCGCTGCCCACCTTTTGATGCCAACCTGGTCGTGCTCGACAGCGGCGAGGTTGCCCCGGCCGCATCCGGCGCCGTGGCGGACGTCACGATGACACTGTCACCGGGGCTGCTGATCCGTGTCGCCGCGCAAGACGACTCGGTCTGGCGCGACATCAACATTGAGGGCGATACCGAGTTTGCCGGCGTGATCCACCACCTGTGGCGTCACCTGCGCTGGGATGCCGAAGCCGACCTGTCGCGCGTGTTCGGCGACATCGCGGCCCACCGCATGGCAGAGTCCGGCCGCACACTGCAACGCTGGGCGCAGATGAGCGGCGACAACCTGGCACGCTCGTTGGCGGAATACTGGACCGAAGAGCAGCCGCTGATCGCCGCCAAAAACGATGTCGCCCGCTTCAATGCCGATCTCGATCAACTGCGCGACGACATCGCCCGCCTCGAAAAGCGCATCGCCGGGCTGAGTCCGCACTGAGCGGCAGCACCCCGCGCGGTTCCTGCCGACTATGCGGCCGGTTAGAATGCGCGGGTGCACATCTTCCGCCTGCTGAAAATCCTCCACGTTGCCTTGCGTTTCGGGCTCGACGAGTTCCTGCTCGGGCATGAGCGCGTGCATGTCCTGCGTGTCATGGTCAGTACGCTGCTGTTCTGGCGCGATCTGTCGGCACCCCGCGCCGTACGGTTACGTCACGCGCTCGAAACGCTGGGACCGATCTTTGTCAAATTCGGACAGGTGCTGTCGACTCGCCGCGACCTGATTCCCGCAGACATTGCTGAAGAACTCGCCAAACTGCAGGACCGCGTGCCGCCGTTTCCGGGCGCCGACGTGTTGCGCATATTGCGCGAGGTGTATGGCAAGCCGATCGAAGAGGTCTACGCGCATTTCGAAATAGAGCCGGTCGCCAGCGCCTCGGTAGCGCAGGTGCATCTGGCGCGATTGCCGGACGGCACCGAAGTTGCGGTCAAGGTACTGCGCCCGGGCATCGCCACCATTATCGCCAAAGACGTTGCCCTGCTCGACGCCGGCGCGATGCTGCTCGAACTGCTGTGGTCCGATGGCAAGCGGCTCAAGCCGCGCGAAGTCGTTGCCGAATTCGCCCGTCACCTCGAAGACGAGCTCGACCTGATGCGTGAAGCCGCCAACGCCAACCAGCTGCGGCGCAATTTCCTCAATTCGCCCCTGCTCGTGGTACCCGAAGTCCACTGGGACTACTGCTCAACCCAGGTCATGGTCATGGAGCGCATGCATGGTCTGCCGGTGTCGGCAGTCGACCAGTTGCGGGCACAGGGCGTGGATATCCCGAAACTCGCACGCGCCGGCGTCGAGATTTTCTTCACCCAGGTGTTCCGTGACGGTTTTTTCCACGCCGACATGCACCCCGGCAACATCCTTGTTGCGCCGGACGGCCAGTATGTCGCGCTCGACTTCGGCATCATGGGCACGCTGACCGACGTCGACAAGCATTACCTGGCGCGAAATTTCATTGCTTTCTTTCGACGTGACTATCGCCGCGTCGCCGAGGTCCATGTCGAGTCCGGGTGGGCACCGCCGGGCACCCGCGTCGACGAATTTGAAACCGCAATACGCGCGGTATGCGAACCGATATTCGACAAGCCGCTGAAGGAAATCTCCTTCGGCAAAGTGCTGCTCCGGCTGTTCCAGACTTCGCGCCGCTTCAATATCGAAATCCAGCCGCAACTGGTACTGCTGCAGAAAACTCTGCTCAATATCGAGGGCCTGGGCCGCGATCTCGATCCCGAACTGGATTTGTGGAGCACCGCCAAGCCCTACCTCGAACGCTGGATGTCCGAGCAGGTCGGCTGGCGTGGCCTGGTCCGGCGTATAGGCGAGGAGCTGCCGTTCTGGAGCGAAATGCTGCCGCAATTGCCACGGCTCGTGCAGCAGTACCTGGAACGCGACCGTGAGGCTGCGTTGCTTGCAGAAGTGCGGAAGCTGCATCGCCTGCACCATCGCATCGCCTGGCTGCTGACCGCTGTCGCCGCACTGCTCACGACGTTGATCGCCCTGCAGCTACTGTCGTAAGCCACTGGTCGGCGGCTATAATCCGTCACCAAAAGGGAGCTCTGCGATGCTGTTGACGTTCGTAATCCTCTACCTGCTGGCATCCATAGCCATCGGCATCGTTGCCGCATTGCGGGTACACACCGCCAGGGATTTCATCGAGGCCGGGCGTTCGCTGCCTTTCTATGTCGTCACGGCCACAGTATTCGCAACATGGTTCGGCTCGGAAACCGTGCTGGGCATTTCGTCGACTTTCATCAAGGATGGCCTGGGCGGCATCGTCTCCGATCCATTCGGATCCAGTTTGTGCCTGATATTCGTCGGACTTTTTTTCGCGGCCAAGCTGTACCGCATGAACCTGCTGACCATCGGTGATTATTACCGTGTGCGCTACAACGCAGTCGCCGAAGTGCTGGTCAGCATTGCCATTGTCATTTCCTACCTCGGCTGGCTGTCGGCACAGATCGTTGTCATCGGGCTGGTATTCAATGTCGTCTCCACCGACGCGATCTCGATGGAAGCCGGCATAGTCATCGGCGCGGTGGTCGTGCTCATCTACACGCTGTGGGGCGGCATGTACTCGGTGGCCTGGACAAACTTCGTGCAGATGCTGGTCATCGTCGCCGGACTGCTCTACATCGCCTGGCTCGTCGCCGACAAGGCGGGGGGCGTTGCCAGTGTAGTCGCGCACGCCGATGCCGCGGGCAAGCTCGAGTTCTGGCCCAAGCCCGAATTTCGGGACGTGCTGGCTTTCATCGCGGCTGCGATTACCGTCATGTTCGGCTCGATCCCGCAGCAGGACGTCTTCCAGCGGATTAATTCATCACGCACCGAAAAAATTGCCGTCTACGGCTCGGTCCTGGGCGGCACGCTGTATTTTTTCTTTGCGTTCGTACCAATATTCCTGGCCTACTCGGCGTTCCTCATCGATCCGAACATGGTCGCTGACCTGATGACCAAGGACCACCAGCTGATCCTGCCGACACTGATCCTGCAGGAAACGCCGCTGGTCGCACAGGTGATTTTCTTTGGGGCACTGCTGTCGGCAGTAATGAGCACCGCCAGCGGCACGCTGCTCGCACCCTCGGTCACATTCACCGAGAACATCCTCAAGCACATCCTGCAAAAGGAATACACCGACCGCGAGTTGCTGTGGACCATGCGCGTAGTGGTCGCATGTTTTGCGGTGATCGTCACACTGTTCTCGCTCAACACTGAAGCGACGATTTATCAGATGGTCGTCGGTGCCTACAAGGTGACACTGGTTGCCGCCTTCGTCCCGCTTGTCTGCGGACTGTACTGGAAGCGTGCCACCACACAGGGTGCCCTGGCGGCAATACTGCTCGGTTTTCTGGTCTGGCTGCCGCTGGAAATCGCGATGCCCGACGCGTTGGTGCCGCCGCAGCTTGCCGGCGTGCTCGTCAGCGCCGCCGCCATGGTCGCCGGCTCACTGCTGCCGCAATGGGCCGGCTTCGTCCAGCGCAGTCGCGCGTCCTGACGCCATCGCGACTCCGGGCGCGATCATGTTGCGGGCGATCCATATCAAACCGGCCATATTCACGCTGCTCGCAGTCAACGCGATCATTTACGCGACCGCCGGACGCGCCGCCGAAGGCCTTGATGCACTGGCGTGGTTTGCCCTGCTCGCGCTGTTCGCTGTTGAAACCCGCTGGCCGCACTGGACGCGCGCGCCGCGTCACGCCGCAGGACTGGGATTACTGCGGTTTGGCGCAACCGTGGCTATTGCAATTGCGGCGCTGGCGTATGTGCATGAAGGGGAGTGGCTGGATGCGACCAATGCCTGGCTGTGGATAGCCGTCGTCGGCGTGCTCGAACTCGAAGTGCGTGCGCCGTTGCTGGCAGCGCGACACCGCGGGCAGATCACCCTGCTCTCGGTGGCGCTGTATGGTGCGCTGGCCGCCGTCGCACTGATCTGGCTCGTCCGGGGCGCATGGTTCGATGGTTACGACGCTGCGTTATGGATCGCAGCCTTTGCCCTGATTGAGCTTGATCTGCTCGCACCGCAGAGAATAAAACGAAGTAACTAGTTGTTTTTATTGACTATTTATATGCGTCGCGAAAGGCAGCGGCAAACCGTGTGAACTCGTCCTGCGGCAGCCGATTGATGCCCGCCGCAGCCTTTCTGCCGCCACCAGTCGCAAAAGCGAGGCATAGCGTATCGGCGCCCCCGGGTTTGTTGCGCGGTGCACGCACACTGACTGCATAGCCGTCGGGCCGGGTCACCAACACGGCGTGGGCGCGCTGCGGCGCAGCCTGCGCCAGCCGGTTGCCGAACACTCCGTTGACGCGCCGGCTCCACGCCGCATCGGGCAGCACATACAGCGCTGCGGCATCACTGGCAAACTCCGGCTGCACCTCTTCAGCCCGCGCCAGGTCCTCGGCGCCGGCCTGCTTCAGCACCTCGAATACCGGTTCTTCGAGCATGAAATGCCGCGGGTCGCTGTAGGGCGCAATGGCGCGGTAAAGATCCGCCGGCTGATAGTGCAAATCCTCGACCGTGTCGCCGTAGGCGTTGTAATTGATCGCCTCGCCCAGTTCGTGCAGTTGTGCCAGCTCCGTGTGATCGAGCTGCAGCGGCTGCGCGGCACCGATTGCGGATTCAACCAGATTGTCGCCGAAAGCGGCAACCACCGCCCACAGTCGGTGCTTGCCCGACAGGTGGCGATCGACCAACAGGCTCGTACAGACATCGGGCGCGGTATCGATATGCGCGTCAAACCCGGGGTGCTGCGGGATTTCTCCGGCCGCATGGTGATCAAAATATTGTATCCGTGCGCCCCGCTCCAGTGCGCGCTGCACCGCGGCTGCATTGCTGCGCAGCGAGACATCCAGCACGGTCAGGCTGTCGCCTGCCTGCGCATCGACCCGCGCCACCAGCTCGATATCGCGTTTGACGCCGGTCACCAGCTCCGCCGCATCGCGCGGTGATGCGAGCCTAAGTTGATGCAGCGCGCAGATACCATCGGCGTCACCGTTGAAGATATCGTAGAATTTCATGAATGTCGCTGGACTCTCACTTATCAACCGCGCCGCGCGGTTACCGGCTGGCCGGGATGGCCGCGTTAGCTTACAGTCTGGTGATTGTCTACGCCAGCCTGCAGCCGTTTACCGACTGGCGTGCACTATCACAACCCTTCGGTGATTTTCTTTTCGAGCCGTGGCCGCGCTGGATTACGATCGATGACATCCTGTTCAATTTTGCCGCTTATGTGCCGCTGGGTTTTCTGCTCACGCTGTTCCTAGGTGCACGTTGGAGCATGCAGGCGGCGGTCGTGATGTCCATCATTGCCTGCACGACTTTGAGCTACTCGCTGGAAGCCGCACAGCAGTACCTGCCGGCACGCTTTGCATCCAATGTCGATCTACTGGTCAACGGTTGCGGCGGCACCCTGGGTGCGCTGCTGGCACCCTTATTTTCCCCGGGTCAGCGCTTGGGACATGTGTTCGTGCAACTGCGCAACCGCGGATTTGTCGAAGGCCCGCGCGGCGATGCGGTGCTGGTGCTGGCCGGGCTGTGGATGGTCACTCAACTGTATGCGACGCCCATCGCGCTGGGTAACGGCGACCTCCGAGAAGGTCTCGGGCTGGGCACTTTATTTGCCTACGCACCGGGAGCGTATCTGCTGGCGGAAGCCGCCGTGGTCATGTTCAGCGCCGCCGGCCTCGGCCTGCTGCTAGCCAGTGCGGCGCGGGACAACGATGCAGCCTATTGGCGCACGCTGGCACTGGTTTTTGCCGGAGCCGGCGCAATGAAAACTGCCGCCCTGCTGATCCTGCGCGCACCCAATCCCTGGAGCTGGCTGACACCGGGTTTCGGCATAGGCCTCGCCGCCGCCCTGTTACTACTGCTGGTGATCACGCGCTTGCCGCACCGCGTCCGCGCTACCGCTGCACTGTGCGCATTGTGCGCCGCCATCACGCTGGTCAACATCATTCCCGAAAACCCCTACCGACCGGCGCCCTCGCATTTGTTGTCCGGGCGAATCAGCCACTTTCTGAGCTTCACCAGCATGACCCACGCGCTGTCCGACATCTGGCCGTTTCTGGCCATGCTGTTCCTGCTGTTCAGACCGCCCGCACGCAATACGCCCATACCTTGATCATTTACGGATATCCGACATGAGCCGCCGCTCCACATCCCGCCCCACGCTCACCAGCCTGCGCAACGAACTGCGCCGCTTTGCCACTGCGCGCGACTGGCAGCAGTTCCACACCCCAAAAAACCTGGCCATGGCGCTCAGCGTGGAGGCCGCCGAACTGCTGGAGTGCTTTCAATGGCTGACCCCTGAACAAAGCGCCAGGCTCCCAGCGCGTGATCGCCGCGCAGTCGAAGAGGAGGTTGCCGACGTGCTGCTCTACCTGCTGCGCCTGAGCGACGTGCTGGACATTGATCCGCTGCAGGCAGCGCGGCGCAAGATGACGATCAATGCCCGCAATTATCCGGTGGCGTTGTCACGGGGTTCCGCACGGAAACATGCGCGCCGGTGACTCCGCAACGGGCCGGTTATAATCGGGTCTGTGCGATTCTGCAGCTGACCGCCGCGTCATGAGCTACTACAAACACCATGTATTCTTTTGCTGCAACCAGCGTGAGGCCGGTGCGCGTTGCTGCAACGACCACGGCGCGCAGGAAATCCGCGACTACGCCAAGCAGAAAGTGAAAGCACTCAAACTCTCTGGTCCGGGCAAGGTGCGTATCAATCAGGCCGGCTGCCTTGATCGCTGTGACGAAGGTCCGGTGCTGGTGGTCTACCCGGAAGAAGTCTGGTACACCTATGTGGACCGCGAGGATATCGACGAAATCGTCAGCGAACACCTGCAGCACGGCCGCGTCGTCGAGCGACTGAAAATCTGACCCGCTCCGGGCGCAGGGTCTGCAACGCAGCCGGCTACAGGCAGTCCCATGGACTATCCCCCGGCCACATAATCACAGGTCACGTAATTGCAGATGCCCCAAACCGAATTGCGAAACATGCGACCCGCGACACTGGAACGCCTGACCATAGACGGCCCGGGCGGCGCGCTGGAAACCGACCTCAACGACCCGGGTGAGCCGCGGCGCGGCATTGCGCTGATCGCGCACCCCAACCCCGTGCAGGGCGGCACCAAGGACAACAAGGTCGTCACCACGCTGGCGAAAACGCTGTTCGGACTCGGCTATGTGGCCGTGCGTCCGAATTTTCGCGGCGTCGGCGCCAGCACCGGCAGCTTCGATGAAGGCCATGGCGAAACCGAAGACCTGCTTGCCGTCGCCCGCTACGCAACAGAACGTTTTGGCAACCTGCCGCTGCTGCTGGCAGGGTTCTCGTTTGGCGCTTATGTGCAGACGCGCGTCGCGCTGACGCTGACGACCGCAAGGCTGGTGCTGGTCGGCCCCGCGGTCAACCGCTTTGCCACGACCACCGTGCCTGCAGATACGCTGGTTATACATGGCGAAATCGACGACGTGGTGCCACTGGCCGCTGTGCTGGACTGGGCCCGCCCGCAGCAACTGCCGCTGGTGGTCGTGCCCGGCGGCGAACACTTTTTCCACGGGCGGCTGCATGTGCTTGCGCAAATCGTCCAGCGCCATTGCGCATGAACGTTGCGACGCCACTGGCAGCCGCCGGGCTGCGCAAGTCTTACGGCACGCATGAAGTCGTTTGCGGGCTGGACTTCGAACTCCGGCCCGGCGAATGTTTCGGCCTGCTCGGCCCCAATGGCGCTGGTAAAACCACCACGCTGCGCCTGTGCCTGGGGCTGACCGAACCCGACGCCGGCACCATCACCACGCTGGGCCTGCCGATACCACAGGAGGCACGCAGCGCACGATCGCACATCGGTGTCGTCCCGCAGTTCGACAATCTGGATCCGGATTTCACCGTCCGCGAAAACCTGCAGATCTTCGGCCGCTATTTCGACATTCCCGAGCAGGAGGTGCGTGCGCGCATCCCCGACCTGCTCGACTTTGCCGGACTCGCCAGCCGTGCTGAGGTGCGCATCCAGACCCTGTCCGGCGGCATGAAGCGCCGGCTGACACTGGCGCGCGCGTTGATCAACGACCCCGAGCTGATCTTCCTCGACGAGCCCACCACCGGCCTCGATCCACAGGCACGCCATGTCATCTGGGAACGCCTGCGCCGGCTGCAGAAGCAAGGCAAGACGCTGCTGCTGACCACGCATTTCATGGAAGAAGCCGAGCGGCTGTGCAACCGGGTGGCCATCATGGATGCTGGAAAAATCATCGCCGAGGGCACGCCACCGGCATTGATCACGCAGCACATCGAACCCCAGGTCGTTGAAGTGTTTGGCGAAAGCGCGACGGAGTGGGCGGAGAGTTTCGGCCGCAATCACGCCGAGCGCTGCGAGGGCACCGGTGAAACCATTTTCTGTTACATCCATGACCCGGCGCCGCTGATCGCCGACCTCGACCGCCGCGGCGACCTGCGCTACCTGCACCGCCGCGCCAATCTCGAGGACGTTTTCCTCAAACTCACCGGCCGCGAGCTGCGCGACTGACATGGCTACTTCGCACTGGACACTGCCGCTTTTCAGCACGCGCTTCGTGCATGTCTGGCGGCGCAACCTGCTGGTGTGGCGCAAGCTGGCGATACCCTCCATGCTCGGCAACCTCGCCGACCCGCTGCTCTACATGTTCGGCCTCGGCTACGGCCTCGGCCGCATGCTCGACGACGTTGGCGGCATGTCGTACCTCGGCTTTCTTGCCGCAGGTATTGTCTGCTCCAGCACCATGATGAGCGCGTCTTTCGAAGCCATGTATTCGGGATTTTCGCGCATGCATGTGCAGAAAACCTGGGACGCCATACTCAACGCTCCGCTGACGCTGGATGACGTGGTGCTCGGCGAAATGGTGTGGGCCGCCAGCAAGAGCTTCCTCTCCGGCTGCGCGGTGCTGATCGTCGCGGCAGCGCTGGGGCTGGTGCCCTCGCCGCTGGCGCTGGCCGTGATACCGCTGGTATTCCTGATCGGTCTGGCGTTTGCCGGACTGGGCCTGATCATGACCGCGCTGTCGCCCAGTTACGATTTTTTCATGTATTACTTCACGCTGTGCGTGACGCCGATGATGCTGTTGTGCGGCGTGTTTTTCCCTCTCGACCAGTTGCCGGCTGCCGCACAAGCCTTCGCCCAGTTGCTGCCGCTGACCCACGCCGTCAGCCTGGCCCGCCCGCTGGTCGCCGGTGTAGTGCCGTCTGCGTGGCCGCTGCACATCGCGGTACTGGCCGCATACGCCGTCGTCAGCTTCTACATTGCACTCGCGCTAACCCGGCGCCGGCTGCTGCAGTAATATGACACTCATGCTCTGGATCAAAACCTTTCATCTGGTATTCGTCATTTCCTGGTTCGCGGGGCTGTTTTACCTGCCGCGCATCCTCGTCAACCTCGCCATGGAAGACAACGACGCTGCACGCGCACGACTGCTGCTGATGGCGCGCAAGCTCTACCGCTTCATGACCCTGCTGGCGGTGCCGGCGCTGGCCTTCGGCCTGTGGCTGTGGCTGGGTTACGGCATCGGCGGCGGCTGGCTGCATGCCAAGCTGGTGCTGGTAGTGCTGTTGATCGGTTATCACCACGCCTGCGGCAGCCTGCTGCGCAAGTTCGAGCAGAACCGCAACACCCGCTCCCATATCTGGTATCGCTGGTTCAACGAAGTCCCGGTGATTTTGTTGCTGGCCATCGTCATCCTGGCCGTCGTCAAGCCGTTCTAGGCTACATGCACCCCATAATCGCAGCTTTGGCGCTGTTACTGGCTCTGGCCACACCCGC
>JBBKXO010000301.1:0-2791 GCA_037969525.1 Burkholderiales bacterium
CGCGTGAGTCTGGAAACGCCGGCGTCACGCGCAGCAAGACCGGCATCCGTCGCGAACAAGGATCCCGTTGAGGATGAAGGCAGCCCAGCCTAGGTGACTCAGGGTTCCGGTGCGCCTGACTCTGCCGATGCCATCCGGGCAAAGTTTTCGTACAGCCCCCAGTCAAGCGGGTGTGCCACCAGGGTTTGCGGATTCCACATCCGGCGCGCCAGCGCAAAAATATCCCCACCATAGACATGCAGGCCGATGGTCGGCTCTTCACCGATGCATTCCGCGACATGGGCCGTGTCCTCTCGCATCGACAATATCTGCCCCGGTGCCAGCGTGATCTCACTGGCCTTGCGTAATGCACCACTGTCGGTCCGGTAGAGCGTGTTCTTTTCTGTACCGGAGAGCAGCAGGATGGTCGCCCAGGTGCCATGGTCATGCGGCGGCGTACGCCGACCATTGGGGAAACGAACCTTGAGCAGAGTGATATTGGGCGAA
Source organism: Burkholderiales bacterium (assembly GCA_037969525.1). Classification (GTDB taxonomy): domain Bacteria; phylum Pseudomonadota; class Gammaproteobacteria; order Burkholderiales; family SG8-41. Next base: position 487 of record JBBKXO010000301.1, read on the forward strand.
CGGTAAAACACCTGGTGCGCATTGCCACCCGTGCCCGAGATGTAGTGTAGCGTGCGCTCGATCTCCGCAACGTCGCCACGGAGGCTTTCCAGTACCTCCCGTATCGAGGCCATCGGATCGGCGCTATCGCCTGCCTGCGCACATCGCGCCACCAATTCATGTACTTTCATCTGCACCTCCGGCCCAATTATAAGTAGTTGTTTTTATGTGTATTTTAGTTTTAGCACAAACATGCACTTCTAAAATACAAACTGCCGCCCCACCGCCGACGGCACGATGACTTCTTCACCGAAGGCCTGCACCAGCGCCCCCACCGCACGCCAGCCGGTGCAGTGCGCAGGCACGATGCGCTTCAATCCAAAACTGCGCATGTCGCTGACGGTGTCGGGAATGATTTCCTCGATCTGCTGGCCCGACAGATGAAAACCGCCCATCACCGCATGCAGCGGCACATCACCAAACGCGTTGCGCGCGTCCTTCAGCACATTGATCACGCCGGCGTGTGAGCAGGCAGTGAACACCACCGCGCCCTTGCCTTTGACATGTACGGCGACGTAGCGCTCGTCCATGATCCACGGATCCGGTTCCCAGCCGGTGCCGTCGTCGGTGCGCTTGAGGTGCCCCGGCAGGCCTTTTTCGTACGGCGTCACCCGCGGGATTTCGCCGCTGAGGTAAAAACAGTCGTTGAGGAAGCGCCGCGCTTCCGGTTCGTTGATCACGATGGCACCGGCATCGGCAAGTTCACCAGGGCTGGGCACCGCCTTCTGCGGCAACGGATCTCGGCCGTGGCGCAACGTGCCCCGCGGCACGAACATGCCCGGATTGACGTGGCACTCCAGTCGCCGCCCGCCGTTGGCGGCGACAACCTGGCGCACTGCTTCGATCAGCCCGCCGGCGTGGTCCCAGTGGCCATGCGACAGCACCACCGCCCCGGCATCGCCGAATGGCACCTGCAGCAGCGCGCCGTTGCGCGTGATCGTGTAGGCCTCGGGCCCGGCATCAAACACCAGCGTCTGTTTGTCACGACCGATCTGTGTGCTGATGATCAGCGACAGCCCGTGATGCGCGCAGCAGCGGTATTCGCCTGCGGCTTCCTTCAGCGTGCCGTTCTTCAGCAATATCGGCACTTCGTTGGTGACGCCGGCGGGCACCGTGGAGAGGCTGTCGGTGACGTTGTCGACCAGCACCTGCACGGTGATCGAGTCTACGGCCTGCAGGCCGCGGGTCATTTCCAGGGACATGGCGTTCTCTCTTCTCCGTAATCAACGCCAGTATAACCAACCCCGCAACTCAGATCGCCCGCACGACAGGCTGCAGAAACAGGTGCAGCAGCACACCGCGCAATGCGAGGAACGTCGCCACCGCCGCCCACAGGCCAGCGTTGCCAAACAACGGCATCGCCACATGGAGCACCACCAGGAACGCAATGAATGACGCAATCACGGTATTGCGCATGATCCGGGTGCGCGTCGCTGCCAGGTAAACGCCGTCGTAGGTGAACGCCCAGACCGAGACGATGGGCAGCAGCACCGGCCACCACAGATAATCGGCGGCGGCCGCGCGCACTTCCGGAATGCTGGTGAGCAGCGCGATGATGCCGTGCCCGGCAGCCGCGTACACCAGCACGTTGAGCAGGCCGACGATCCCGGCCCAGATGAATACCACGCGCATGCTGCGGCGGAACGCCGCACGGTCGCGCCGACCTACCGACTCTCCCAGTATTGCCTCCGCAGCATGCGCGAAACCGTCGAGCCCGTACGAGGTAAACACCAAAAAGTTATAGAGCACCTGGTTCGCTGCCAGTTGCACGTCGCCCAGTCCGGCGCTTTTGGCCATGAAAAAGGCGAGCACCGAAACCACGCACAGGGTGCGCAGCACGATGTCGCTGTTGATCGTGATCATGCGCATCAACTGCACGCGGTCCAGCAGCGGGCTGTGCCGGCCGCCGTCGGGCAGCGTGCGCAGCGTCCGGCGTACATACAGCACACCGATGGCAAGCCCGGCGTATTCGGCGATCAATGAAGCAATCGCGACGCCGGCAACCCCCCAGCCGAAACCGAACACGAACAGCAGATCGAGCGCGATGTTGATGCTGTTGGTAACGACCTGGATCACCAGCGGTATGCGCGCGTCGCGCAAGCCGTAGAACCAGCCGATGATCGCGTAGGTAGCCAGCACCGCCGGCAGCGCCCATACGCGGATCAGGAAATACTGGCGCGCGTACTGTTCGACCTCCGCACTGGCATCGATGAACAGGAACGCCAGCGCGAGTATCGGCAACTGCAGCGCGACCAGGGTGCCGCCG
>JBBKXO010000302.1:0-4023 GCA_037969525.1 Burkholderiales bacterium
GCTTTTGCGTGCCAGCAACCATGGCGTCGAAGTCCTGTTGCCAGGACGGGGATCGCCGACGCCAGCGCGGCACTGGGAAGCACGTGGGTCGCTGCGGGCACCTCGCGCTCCAGCCGCGCTGGCGTCGGCGATCCCCGTCCTGGCAACAGGACTTCGACGCCATGGTTGCTGGCACGCAAAAGCGGTGCGCTCTCGTTGGGCACGACGGCGCGAACGGCCGTGGGCGCCGAGCTCAGGACGTAACCCAGCATCGCGCCTTTTTTCACAAAGCTGCCGGGCATATCTTCGCTGTGCGGCAGGACGAGCTGGCCCGTCTCCTTGCTGCGCACGGTCAAGTAACCGATGCGCTCCTCTAGACGTTTCAGTTCAGCCTGCGCGCGGCCCAGCTCCTCGATTGCGTTTATGGCTTTCGATGGGTCCCTCAGCAGCAAGTCGTAGCGTTGCGCCTCCAGGCCCTGCACGCGCGAGCCCATGGCCTCGTAATCTGTGCGCAGCACGGGATCGGCAAGTTCCACCAGCGGCGTCCCGGGCTGGACGACCGCACCGTCGCGCGCCAGGATCTGAAGTATAAAACCCTCCGTTTCCGCTCTGACCTGCGCCTGCTCGGGGGGCCACACGACGCCTTGCACGAGCAGCGTGCTCGGAAACGGTACGGCGAGCACCAGAACAAGCATGCCTATCCCCGCCAATGCCGAGACGAGCGCAGCACGCCGGCGCGGGCGTCCCAGCGGGAGCGCGGCGAGCAGCGAGCGAACGGTACTGCGGGCCGGGCGGACAACCATGGACGCCAGCACCAGCGTTGCTGCTATCCAGCCCAACCATGCCGATTTGCTGCCAAGCCAAAGTGTCAGGGCCAGGGCCAGCGTCAGACGATAAACGAGCGACGCCGGCGCGTAGAGCAGCAGCCATTTTTGCTCGCCGCGCGCCATCTCGGGTGCCTGTGTCTGGTCCGCGCCGCCGAGCAACCGCAGCATGAGATGCGTCCAGTAAGCCTGACTGCGCACGGCGAGATTCGGCAGTTCGAGAAGATCGCAGAGCAGATGATAGCCGTCGAAGCGCAGCAACGGGTTGGCGTTGAAAAGGATCGAGGATGCGCCGCACAGGAACAGCACCACGAATGCGATGTCGCTCAGCAGTCCCGGTTCGACCTCGAGCCACACCCAGAGCGCGGCCGCAGCAAGGCCGAGTTCCACCATGATCCCCGCCGCGCTGACGAGCGCCCGATGCCAGCGGTCGCGAAAGGCGTTCGCAGCAGAGGCATCGACATAAGGCGCGGGCGTGAAAAAAAGCAGGGTCACGCCCATCTCGTGTACTTCTCCACCCCATCGGCGCACTGCGATGGCGTGCGCAAGCTCGTGCAGCCCCTTGATCACGGGGTAGCAAATCCAGGCGAGCATGAGGTAGTACGCGGTCCCCATGTATTTCGCAGCGTGTGCGTGCAGGTCGCTCCAGTGCTCGCCTGCTGCAACCGCCGCCAAGCACACTGCAGCTACCCAGAGCACCAGCGTCGCGGGGCGCAGCAGAGGCCGCAGCGCCGGCTCCAGGCGATCGAGCAGTCGCGACGGGTCAAAAAGCGGCACGGGAAACGCAAGCGGGTTCACCCACGGGCGCCGGCTGCGCGCCCTCTCTTTGCGCTGACGAAAGAGCCCGGAGATATCCGGCGTCGTCTCGAACTGCACGAGTTCACTCTCGCCCAGTCGCGACAGGAGGCGCACCACCTCCTCCTGCGTCGGCGCATCGTCGCCGAATTTTTCGAGCAGCCGCGTCCACACCTGGTTGACCGACGTGCGGCCGTCGAAGCGCCCGATGAGCTCATAAGCCGAGCGATTGATCCGGCTCTGCCTGCCGCTGGCCCCATCGATCAGCAGATACCAAGGCTCGCCGTGGTAGAGCTGTCGCTGCAGCCGCACGCCCGCCCGCAACCGTGGATGCAGGTCGCTGACGCGGTACCAAAGCGGGCTGAAGAGCGATTCCTTCATCTACACTCCCATTGACCAGATCACGAGGCGCAGCCAATCGATCACACGATGGGTTGCGATCCACAGCAAGGAGCGATCGCCGGCGGCAATTTTGGCTACGCCGCGCATGCCAGGCCGCAACGTGCTGCTCGCGGTATTGAACACCGCTTCCACTTCGAAATAATTTCGGCCATCGGCTGCCACCGCTACGGGCAGTATGCGGGACACGCGGAACCCGTGCGTCTCGCCCGGCGTTGCAGCAATCGCGAGGCTGCCGGGAAGTCCAGCATGCAATAGCGCAACGTCGCGTTGGTCGACTTCGACGATCACGCGAAAGCTCTCGTTCGGCGCGAGCGTCATCAGAACTTCGCCGCGCTGCACCGGTGCACCAAGCGACTGCGATAGATCGCCCTTGATCACCACGCCATCGAACGGCGCCCGTATGCGCGCGCGCTGCACGTTATTGTCGACCAGCGCCAGCTGCGCCTGCGCCTCGGCTACCATCGCATGATGGATGACGAGTTGCGTTCTGTCGGCGCGCGCAAGTGCCGCGCCATAGAGATTTTCTTGTTGCGCAAGCTCGCTTTGGCGTTTGCTGCGCTCCGCTTGCAGGTCCCGCATGGACAGTTCCGCGAGGACCGCGTCCGCGAGAACCTTGTCGCCGGGCCGCACATTGACCTGCTCGATGAAGCCGTCGACCGGCGCCGCAACGATGCGCTGGATAGATCCTTCGAGACGGGCCGGGCCGCTGACGTGATAGGAGACGGGGGCAAACATCGCGGCGGCGATAGCGATGACGGCCAAGCCCGCCAATTTGGTGCCCGCATGCGCAGACCCGGTGAACCGGGACGCCGACTTGCGCCAGGCGTCGAGCGCGGTCTGCGCCAGGGAGCGTTGGCCCCGTCTCTTTAGCTCGAGAAGTGGCGCGAGCAGACAGGCGACATCCTCGCAAAAAGCGATATGCGTTCGGCCGAAAGCATCGCCGGTCCGCTCCAATGTGATGGCGCCGACCACGTGTCCGGCATCGACCAAAGGAACGGTACACACGCTGCCGCCGAGCAAGGCCAGCACCTCGCTGTTGGCCAGCGTCACGCACGGGCTGGAAATTTCCTCGGCAGGCAACACGATCGTGGTCGCCTGCTCGGTCGACTCGTCCATTGCAGCGCCGATTTTCTCGAATACGGCCTGGCGGGGGTCGAATTCGGTGCCATGCGAGGTCGCAATCACGCGTACGCAACCCCGCTCGAGCCAACCCACAGTGACCCGGTCGCAGCGCAGCGCTTTCGCCAATTCGGTCGCGAGGGCAGTAGCGGCTTGTGCCAGCCCCTCTTGCGACAGCACAGCCGCCTGCAGTTCCAAAACGACGTCCGCCGCCGTTATCGAACCGGTGGCCTTTCTTTTATTTGGCATCATGGGAAGTTCGTTGCGCATATTCCATGCCAGTTATTTGGGTGATGGTTTCCCCCAGCTCGGCAGCAGGCCCCAGTGGTCGATTGCTTATCCAAATGCCATGCGGATCCGCCATAACCACTTTGAGTTGGATCCCGCATCGGTCCACTTGGCGGCATCACGCACTACGAGGACTCGTTTTGTGCCGGTGTCGCAAAATCACATCTCCCTGTTCAACCTATGTATCATGCACATTACAGGCAACTTTTTCAATACTTTCAAACCTTTAGTCTGTTTATATCAAGCTTTGCATGAGGCGATATCGAATATCAATTTAAAACAGCAGGTTATGCCAATGTTGCCGGTTATCCCCAAGTCGGGTGCAGCCCGGTGGCCCGATCGGTGATCGACGCATGCCGGGGGAAGCATCCCGATTACGTTTTTAGCTATCAGGGAGAGCGACTTCGCTGCATGAACAACGGCGCTTGGCAGAGCGCACGCAAGCGGGCTGCAACAAAGTATCAGGAACGCTTTGGGAGGCAGGCACCATGGGGATTCGAGCATCTGCGTATTCACGACCTGAAGCATACCTTCGGGCGACGACTGCGCGCAGCACGAGTACCCCTCGAAACACGCCAGGTGCTTCTCGGCCACAAGAACGGCAGCATCACCACAC
>JBBKXO010000303.1:0-17186 GCA_037969525.1 Burkholderiales bacterium
GCGCGGCCGACATAGGTCGTCGGGTCCAAAGTGGCCTTCAGTTCAGCCGCCGACAGCGCCGCCTTGACCTGCGGATTCATCATCAGTGCATCTTCGAATGACACGCCGTTTTCGATGCCGTGCATGGACGCCTCGTACACCAGATCGTGCGCGGTCTGTTTGCCGACCTTGTCCGAGAGCACGAACATCACCCGTTCCGACAACAGGAAGCCGCCAAGACGGTCGAGATTCTGCCGCATCTGTTTGGCATCGACATGCAAATCGGTCAGCACATGCTTCATCATCGCCAACAGGCCGCCGGCCATCAGGCAGGACTCCGGCAGTGCTTTCCACTCGCCGCGCCAGGCCGAACCGTCGCGCTCATGTTCGATGACCATCGACTCCAGCATAAACGACGCGTTGTAACGCAACCCGCGGCTGATGCTGACCGCGGCTTCACAACTCGACGGATTGCGTTTGTGCGGCATGGTCGATGACCCCACCTTGCCGGCACTGAACGGCTCATACAGTTCACCGATTTCCGTGTGTTCAAGAATGATGATCTCATTGGCAATCTTGCCCAGCGTCGCGCCGATCAGGCTCAGCAGATTGACGTATTCGGCAAAACGGTCGCGCGCCGGCTGCCAATTGATGTCGGCTACGCCGAGTCCCAGCCGTTTCATCACCCGCTGTTCCAGTTCCTTGGCCTTGGGGCCGAACGAAGCCTGGGTGCCCACCGCGCCGACCATGCCGCCGACAAACATCCGCGTCTCAAGCTGGCGCAGCCGTTCGTAATGCCGCCCCATTTCCGACAGCCAGATGGCGGCCTTGTGACCAAAAGTGATGGGCAGCGCCTGCACGCCATGCGAGCGCCCCACCATGGGGGTCGCGCGATGCGCCTCGCACAGTTTGACCAGCGCGTTGCCGATGGCCTTCATGTCGCGCAGATAAATGGTGTGCGCATCCCTGATTTGCAGCATGGTCGCGGTATCGAGCACGTCCTGCGTGGTCGGCCCAAAGTGGATGTATTCGCCGTGCTCGGGTTTGCACAGTTGCTGCACGGCCTTCACCGCCGGCACCAGCGGGTGCTTGATGCGGCGGATTTCAGCAGCGACTGCATTGATGTCGATTTTCGAAATCTTGGCATTGGCGGCAATTTCTTCCGCAGCCGCTTTGGGGATGATGCCCAGCGCGCCCTGCTCCAGCGCCAGGGCCGCCTCGAAATCAAACCACTTCTGCACGCGGTTGTAGTCATTGAATATGTTGCGTAGTTCTTCGGTACTCCACAAATGCTGGATCAGTGCATCATCAAATACGCCGGAAGCCATGTTTTATCCTCGATGATTCAGGGTGAATTAAAGACCAGGTGCTTGCCAGGAGCGATTTACAGGCGCTCACTTCAGGCCCGCGCTCTTCAGGCACACTCAAGCAGCCAGCGCCCGGTTCTCCGGCACACTCATGAACGATTCCATTGCATGCCAGAATTTGTGACGGTTGAGGCCCAGCGTTGCGGCATGCGCCAGTCCCGACACGAATACAAACTGCTTGTCCTTGCTCGGCAGCTTGCCGAAAAAATTCAGCAAATCAGGTTCAGCGGCAATGCCATCGAACTCGCCGCGTATGATGCACACCGGGCAGGTAATCTGCGCCGGATCGATGACCGGCAGGTGTGCGCACATGTCGAGATAAGTCCCCGTCGGCACCGAATCGCCCAGCGGCAGTTCGGCATCGGCCAGCGCATCGGCAGCGATCATTTCGGATGTTCCCGGCTTGTCACGGGTGAACATGCTGTGGATGAAGGCGCGGTCAACTTTGCGCCGCGGACTGGCGCGATACTCCTCGACTTTTTCGCGACGTTTTGCCAGCGTCGGCGAGCCCTCGCCCGTATAGACCAATGCCGACACCATCAGCCGCTTGACCCGTCCCGGATGCCGCTGCGCATACAGCGCGGCACGCAGCGCGCCCGACGATCCGCCATACATGCAAATCTGCTGTTGCCCCGTTTCGCGTTCGACGATCTGCATGGCAGCAGCCAGATCGTCTGCACCGGATGCGATATTGGAATTGTTGTCCGTATGATCAGAGCGGCCGTAACCTTCGTGATCGACCGTCCACACGTCATATCCCAGACCGGCAAAATGATCCATCAGCGAATAATCGCTGCGGCCCGGCACGCTGAGGTCAAAACTTGAGCGCCCCGAAGCCGACGAGCCGTGCACCAGAAACAGCACCGGTGCCCCCTTGCCTGAATTGGCCGCGCGTTTGCGATACACGTACAGTTTTACCTTGCCCTTCAGGGCCTGGTACTCCGCGCTGGTGATCTGCGCCATGCTTGCTCCGTTTGTGGAATGAGGGAGGAATTATCGCACCGCACGACAGTCCAGCACTGCGCAGTCCGAATACTGGTCACAGTGTAAAATTCATCATCGATGGTCCCGGAGCACACCATGGCGGCAACCCCCTCTAAAATCATCAGCCTCACCGCACTGGCGCAGCGCATCCCCGATGGCACCGCACTCGGCCTCGGTGGCGTGTTTCTGCATCGTGGTCCTTTCGCGCTGGTGCGCGAACTGGTACGGCAACAGCGCAAGAACCTCGAGATCATCAAGCCCTCGCCCGGCTATGACCTCGACCTCTTGTGCCGCGCTGGCGCGGTTGCCAAAGTACGCGCCGGCATCGTTGCCATGGAAGGCAACTTCGGACTTGCTCGCTGGTACCGCAAAGCGATCGAGCGCAAGGAAGCGCATCTCGAAGAGCATGCCTGAATGACATTGGTTGCGGGGCTGCGTGCAGCCTCCTTTGGCATACCCTTCCAGCCGGTGGCCGGCGTACACGGCAGTGAGCTGGTACGCATTAATCACTGGCAGACCATGCTCGACCCTTATGGCTCAGGCCAGGAGGTGTACGTGATCCCTGCGATACGCCCTGATGTCGCGGTTATCCACGCCGCCGAGATCGATGCTGACGGCAACGCCCGCGTCTATGGTTCCCCGTTCTGGGATCACCCATTGACCCGTGCCGCGCGGCGCGTGCTCATTACCGCCGAAAAACTGGTGCCTACCGACCGGCTGCGCGAACAACCGGAGCTGACGCTGGTGCCGGGCTTCATGGTCGAAGCCGCCGCCATCGTGCCCGGCGGGGCATGGCCGGGATCCATGCATCCGTATTACGAAATCGACTACCCGGCCGTGGAACAGTACATGAACGATGCGGAGGGCGTGTTACCGCGACACCTGGCGGCCGCGCCAGAAAGCGTCCGTATCAAAGCGCCCGTATGACTGCAAACTAAACATGCCCCGCATCTACAGCTTCCCGCCTGTTGCCAATGCCGCCGCGCGGATTCTGATCCTCGGCAGCATGCCGGGGCAGGAATCACTGCGCGCCGGACAGTACTATGCGCATCCCCGCAACTGTTTCTGGAAACTCATGGGTGAATTTTTCGGTGCCGGCAGTGAATTAACCTACGCCAGACGCACACTGCGATTGAAAAAATCCGGCATCGCACTATGGGATGTGCTCGCCTGCTGCGCGCGCACAGGCAGCCTGGATTCGGCAATTGATGTGCGATCCATGGTGCCCAACGATTTTCCGCAGTTTTTTTCCACACACCCACGCATCAGGGCCGTGTTTTTCAACGGCACTACAGCTGAACGCTGTTTTCGCATGCGTGTGCAACCACAATTGGATCTGCCATTGCTGCAATTCGAACGCCTGCCTTCCACCAGCCCGGCGCATGCAGCTCGCAGCTACGCCCAGAAACGCACTGCGTGGCAGGCCGTGGCGCGGCGGGCCGCGCAGTCTATGCGCTAGCCGAATTGATCCAACAGAATAAATATACTTATAAAACAACAAGTTGAACAACAATACCCCGCTGCTTTACGCTGTACTCAGCACCTTGTGCTTTGGCGTCGCCATGGTCACGGCGCGCGTCGGCCTGCGCCATCTGGATCCGCGCGCCGCCGCCGCCATCAGCGTACCCACGGCAACGCTGCTGTTTGTCATCTCGACACCGTTGACCATTGATTTCTCGGCGTTCAACCTCACGGCCGTGATGATCTTTGCAGTGGTCGGCCTGTTCTACCCGGCCCTGGTTACGCTGCTCACCTTTCGCTCCAATGAAGAACTCGGCCCCACGGTAACCAGCGCCATTTCCGGAACCGCGCCCTTGTTCGCCATGCTCGCCGCCGTCCTGTTTCTGAACGAAAACGTACCGTCGCAAGCGTTGATTGCGGCACTAGGCGTTACCGCCGGCGTCGCACTGATGTCGTGGCGACCGCGCGCCATGCGCACCCGCGTCGCCGGTATGGCCCTGCTGTGGCCGATTACCGGCGCCATCCTGCGCGGGTTTGCACAAGCCGGAGCCAAAGCGGGGTTACTGTTATGGGGGAATGCGTTTGCCGCCAGTCTGGTGGGGTATCTGGTGTCGTCAGCCACCGTACTGGGTGTGAGCCGCGCACGCGGAAACAAGCGCACAATACCGACGCGCTCCGGCGTGATCTGGTTCGCTATCACCGGCATACTCAATGGCAGTGCCCTGGTGCTGATGTATTCAGCCCTGGCCCTGGCACCGGTGTCGACAGTCGCCCCCATCATCGCAGGCTACCCATTGATTACCGTCATTGTCAGCGCCGTTTTTCTGCGACAGGAGCCCGTCAGTCATCGCGCCACAGCCGGCGCGATCATGACCGTCGCCGCGATTGTGTATCTTGTGGCCACCGTGCGACCAGGCCCCTGATTTCAATACTGACCACCGATTATTCGCTTATGAACCTCATTTCCTGGACACCGTTTTCTTTCGTCGTCGTCAATCTCGCGCGTCAAATCCGCGCCGGCGAAATCACCTTCAGTGGCGTCAACTCCACCCTGCCGATGCTGGCCTGCCTGCTGGCCAAACGTGCCTACGATTTTGATTTCACGTATATCAACGTTGCCGGTGGTGTAGAGCCGCAGCCAAAGACGATACCGCTCTCCAGCAGTGACCCCGCCATCGTTGCCGGATCGCCGGCGATATTCGCCAACCAGGATTTCTACGATCTGTGCGCGCGCGGCGGACTCGACCTGGTTTACCTCGGCTGCGCACAAATCGATGCACAAGGTCGAACCAATGTGTCCGCCATCGGCACCTGGGAAAACCCCAAAGTACGATTGCCTGGTGGCGGCGGTGCCGCGGTCATGCTGCCGACCGCCAAACGCGTCGTCACCTGGCGCACCGACCACACGCCGCGAGCACTGGTCGAAAAACTCGATTTCGTTACTGCAGCCGGCAACATGACCGCGCTGGTGACGCCGCTGGCAGTATTTACCCGTGAGCCGCGCCCGGGTTCGTGCTTCGCACTGTCATCGTACAACCCGGCGACCACTGTCGAGCACATCGCCGCCCATACCGGTTTCCGCTTTGAGTCCGATAGCGCGCGGCCGGCGACACCACTGACGCGGCGCGAGCACGACGCGCTGAGCGTCCTTGATGCCGGCGAAAAATTTTCGACTGCACTGAACCACTGAGTCCCGCGCACGTGCGACCGTGCTAGCATTAGGCCAGCGTCAAGCTACTGAATTCATCACTTGAATTCGAGGTGCCAGGCGCCCTGTTCCCCAACGCAATTCATTCCATTCATTCTTATGCTTCCGTTACAAGGCGTACGCGTCGTCGAGTTCTGCCAGGTGCTGGCGGGGCCTTTTGCGGGCTGCCTGCTCGCCGACATGGGGGCTGACGTCATCAAGGTTGAATCTCCCGAAGGCGACCTGATGCGTCAGTGGCCACCGCTGCTCGACGGTTACAGCCAGTATTTCGCGTCAGTCAACCGCAACAAGCGTTCAGTGGTGCTCGATCTGAAACAACCTACGGATCGCGCCACGGCGCGCCAGCTGGCGCTGTCCGCAGATATCATCCTGGAAAATTTCCGTCCCGGTGTCATGGCCCGATTCGGCCTCGATTACGCGTCCCTGGCCACGGACCATCCCGCCCTCGTCTATTGCTCGGTATCGGCGTTCGGTCAGACTGGACCGCGGGCAGGCGAAGGCGGTTTCGACATGACCATACAGGCCATGAGCGGCGTCATGAGTGTCACCGGTGATCGCGACGGTCGCCCTGCAAAGTGTGGCATTCCCATCGCTGATTTTTCCGCCGGACTTTACGCGGCGTTCAGCGTGACCGCAGCGTTGCACAAGGCACGCACAACCGGACAGGGTGATCAAGTCGATGTGTCCATGCTGGGCAGCATGCTGGGCATCGCCAATCTGCAAACCAGCGAACTGTTCGGCCTGGGCCGAGATCCGGTGCGCCTGGGTTCCGCACACCCAATGAATGCCCCCTACGCAGCGTTCTGCTGTCGCGATGGTTATTTCGCGCTGGCGGCCGGCACCAACAAACTGTATGCAGAGGCATGCGCAGCAATCGAGCGCACTGATCTGACGCAGGATGCACGGTTTGCCACCCCAACGCTGCGCGGACAGCACCAGGATGCGCTGTGCGAACTGCTCGAAGCTGAATTCATCAAGTACGACGCCGGGGACCTGCTCGCGCGCATGAACGCACGTGGCGTTCCCTGCGCACCCTTGTATTCCTACTCGCAGGTACTCGCCGACCCGCAGGTCAAACACATGCAGTGGGTGGAAGACCTTACCCTGCCCAATGGAGTTGCCAGCAAAACCGTGATCTCGCCGCAACAAGTGTCGGGTCAACGCCTCGGCGTACGCCGGGGACCGCCGGCGCTGGGCGCGCATACCGAACAAGTGATCGCAGAATTGAAGGCGCGGGTTTAAAATCAACCCCATCGAAAGCATCACCATGAAAAACACCGCCCGTTTCCGCCACTTCGTCGCCGAGTTCACGCGCCTTGCAGAGAAAAACGGCAGCAACGAGAAAATCATGCTCGACGCCGGCAGCCGGCTGCTGGGCGATCTGATCGCGCATGATGACTGGCTGCCCGACGAATGCGCACAACCGCACCCGCAGTTTTATCAGCAGTACCTGCTCTACTGCGACCCTCTCGAGCGTTTTTCAGTCGTCAGTTTCGTCTGGGGCCCGGGACAGAAGACGCCGGTGCATGATCACATGGTGTGGGGCATGGTTGGCATGATGCGCGGAGCGGAATCGTGTCGTCGCTTCGAGTCCGGCGCTGCCGGCAAACCCATGGCCGCCACTGAAACGGAGCGCCTGCTGCCGGGACAGGTAGACCGGGTATCGCCTACGGTCGGTGACATTCATGAAGTGGCCAATGCCTATGATGATCAGGTATCGATCAGCATCCACGTCTACGGCGCGAACATCGGCGCCGTCAAACGCCATGTCTTTGATCCGGGAACCGGGATCGACAAGCCATTCGTATCCGGATACTCCAGCACGCAACTGCCGAATTTCTGGGATCGCTCAGCCGAAGTTCGCGCGAGCATCACGCCGTCTGCCTGAGCTCATGAGCGACGAACTGCTGCGCCAGCACGATAAACACGTCACGCGGCTGACGCTGAACCGGCCGCTTAAAGCCAACGCGCTGTCGGCGTCACTGGTCGAGGCCCTGCTCGATGCCGTTGAATACGCCAGCAGTGACGGTACCCGTCTGTTGATACTGGATGGTAAGGGCGCGCATTTCAGCGCCGGTTTCGATTTCACCGACATGCAGACGCAAAGCGAAGGCGACCTCGCACTGCGTTTCATCCGCATTGAAACCCTGCTCCAGGCCCTGTATCACGCGCCTTATGAAACTCTGGCTCTGGCACATGGCCGCGTGTTCGGCGCCGGCGCCGATATGGTCGCCAGCTGCGGTTTGCGCGTTGCCACACCCGACACGACCTTCCGCATGCCCGGTCTGCGTTTCGGCGTCGTGCTCGGCACACGCCGGCTCGTCCACCGCGTTGGTGCCGACAGGGCGCGCGACATCCTTGCGACCTCACGCACTTTCAACGCCGCTGAAGCCCTGGCCATCGGTTTTCTGACAGGTACCGCAGCACAGGACGAGTGGCCGGGCCTGGCAACCGGCTCACAGGCTGCTGCCGAAACGCTGACACCCGCAGCAGCTGCCGCATTACACCGTCGCACCGTAAACGACACTCGATCTGAAGACATGGCCGAATTGACGCGGTCTGTCAGTACTCCGGGGCTGAAGGAACGCATCCGCAGATATCGCGAAACCTCCAAGTGAAACAAGGAACAAAATGAGCAATGCACTACCCGCATCCATGCAGGCCGTCGAAATTTCAACGCCCGGCGGCCCTGAAATACTGAAGCCCGTGGAACGCCCGCTGCCGCGCATCAAGGATCATGAAGTACTGATCAAAGTCACAGCCGCCGGCATCAACGGGCCTGACATCATGCAACGCAAAGGACTGTATCCTGCGCCTGCCGGCGCCTCCGACCTCCTAGGCCTCGAAGTGTCCGGCGTGGTGGTCGCCAAGGGCGAGAACGCACCGCGTTGGAACATAGGCGACAAAGTCGTTGCGCTGACCAACGGCGGCGGCTATGCCGAATATGTGGCCGTCGATGCCACACACTGCCTGACCGTACCCGAAGGCATCAGCATGCTTGATGCCGCCGGCCTGCCAGAGACTTACTTTACGGTGTGGAGCAATGTATTCATGGGTGCCGGACTGAAGGCCGGCGAAACCTTCCTGGTGCATGGCGGCGCCGGCGGCATCGGTACCACAGCGATCCAGCTGGCCAAGGCCTTCGGCGCCAAAGTCATCGCCACGGACAGCCCGGAAGACCGCTGCATGATATGCAAGGATCTTGGCGCTGATCAGGTGGTTGATTACCGCACCGCAGATTTTGTCGAGGTCGTGCGTAGCGCCGGTGGCGCCAATGTGATACTCGACATAGTCGGGGGCCCGAATATCGAGAAAAACTTCAAGGCGGCGAGCCCTGATGCACGCATCATCCAGCTCGCTTTCGGCGCCGGATCAAAGGTTGAAATCAACCTGATGCCGGTGATGCTGAAGCGCCTGTCTTACACCGGATCCACGTTGCGCACACGCCCCGACGCCTACAAGGCGCGCATCGCCCGCGAACTCGAAACACAGGTCTGGCCGCATTTAGTCAGCGGGAAAATCAGAGTGGTCACGCACAGCACGTTGCCACTGGTCGACGCCGCCAAAGCCCACGCGTTGATGGAATCCAGTAAGCACGTCGGGAAAATACTACTGAAAGTCGCCTGAACTACCGGAAGAAACCTACTGGAAGAAACGCGGGCAGGCGCTACGGGCTGCGGCGCTGGCGAGTTACGCCGCTTCGGCCAGCCCGGGTTCCGGCAGACTGCGTCGCAGCAGCGAAACGTCGCCGGACTCCGCGACAGTGCGTGCATATTCAATGTTTTTGCGCACTACCGAGTAGTACAGGTTCTCACCGTCGAAATGCCGATCTACGTAACGATAGACACCGCCCAGATCCTGCTCCAGACGCTTACGCGCACCCTGGAAAAATCCCGGAGTCTTGAAAATCAGATCGGCAGGTGATGCAAAGATCACTTTTTCCTTGCCCGACGCGTCGATCTGGCGGGCGATGCCCCCCAGCACGAATTCCGGATACAGCCGATCGCGGCATTTTTCGAGATAACAGCGGTCCGCCATTTGCGCCAGGATGTCGGCACTGCCCAGCAGGTTACCGACCATGCGGTACTGCGGTTCAATCTGAATCTTGGTGACCGGCACTTCGTAACCGGTGAAATGCACGATCTTCGTTGCCGGCTCGGCCAAATCAGCCAACCCGACTCGCGGCAGGTACTGCGCCATGAAATCGGCACCACGGTGGACATGGGTGCTGGTGTATTCGGCGCCATGCTTCTTTTCGTTATCGTCCAGCCGGCGCAGATAGCCGATATCGTGAAACAATGCACTGACCGTTCCAATCCGGAACAGCCGCTCGTTCATGATCGTGGCACTCGTCGACTGTACGCAGCCATCCATCAGCCGGGCCATGGCCAGCGTCACTTCGAGGATATGCTGAATATCGTGATAATCCGTCTCGCACGCATGGTAGCCGGGATATTCACCCCGGTACAGGCGGCCAATATCGGCGAATACGGCCAGCACGCTGGAAGGCAGTTCCGTGCCATAGAGTTGCCCGTAGATTTTCGAGATCTGATACGAAACTGACGCCGGATCAGTGGTGTCAACCTGGTTGGTTACATCGAAATTTGCACGCCTGCTGTCGAAAATTTCCGGTTCCATGCTCTCCATGCTATCACTGTTTTTGTTGTATCCGGGTATAGTAACTATAATAACCAGACACTTGCAACGGTGGCCCTCTCGCTTCGCACTCGCGGGAGATGCCGGTGGGGAGCCCGGCCCGGAGTCACGGGTCGGCCCGCAAAAAATTTTTAAATAAATCACGGTGTTAATGCCATGCACCCACAAACTGTCTACGCCAAGACCTCCAAGGGCGTGCTTGATTTCAAGAACAAGACGGCGAAGCTGGATCGCAGCTCCGGCAATATTTTCCTGTCGGTGGACGGAAAATCCACATTCGCGGAACTGGTCGCCAAAAGTAAATCCGAGGCCAAGGACGTTGAAGGCATACTGAATGAACTGACCAGTGCGGGTTATATCAAAGTCTTCTCCGCACCGGCAGAGCGCCCTGCCGCAAAACCCACCCCGGCTCCAGCGGCGGCAGATGATGGTGGGATGGATCTCGACTTCACTTCACCGGCAGCCGTTGCCCAGGTAAACGCCGAAGCCGAAGCCCGCAAGCAAAAGGAATCACAGGCCAAAGCGCGCGCACAAGCTGCTGCAAAATCTGCCATGGAAGCCAAGGCTCGACAGCAGACCGAAGCTCAGGCTCGTGCTGCGGCTGATGCCCGCGCCAAAGCTGAATCAGAAGCAAAACTCAAGGCTGATGCCATGGCCCGCGCGGCGGCAGCTGCCCGCGCCAAAGCCGAGGCTGAAAGCAAATCCGCCGCCAACGCTCAAACCAAGGCCGCTGCCGCAATCCGCCTCAAGGCTGCGCAGGAGGCCTCGACCAAGGCTGATGCCGAAGCCAAAACACGAGCCCAGACCGAGGCCAGTGCCAGGGCGGAAGCGCTCACCAAGGCCGCCGCCGAGGCCAAGGCCGCGGCTGAAGCGCAAGAGCAGGAGAAAGCCGAAGTCGAAGCCAATGCTCAGGCCGCTGCGGAAACCAAGGCCCGGGAAGCCCTCGAAGCACAGATGAAGGCGATGTCCGAGGCACTCGTCCGCGCCCAGGAATCCGCCAAGCGCGAGGCCGAAGCTCGCATCAAGATGGAATCTGACATCAAGGCGCGCCTTGATGCAGAAAGAACCGCACTGAAGGAAGCCGAAGCTCGCGCAAAAGCAGCAGAAGACGCGGTGGCAGATGCACGCAAGATGGCCGAAGAGGCCGCGCGTGCTAAAGCCCTGGCAGAATCTCGCGTTGCCTCTCAAGGCTCTGATCCTGAATCTGAAGCCATTGCTGTAGCTGCGGTCAAAGCACTTGATGAAGCAAAGGCTCGCGCGCGCGCCGAGGCGGAGGCGCGTATCGCCGCAGAAGCCAAGGCGCGAGCCGAAGGTGATGCGCGCGTCCGCGAGGATGAAATACGTAAGGTCACTGCGGATGCCGAGCAGAAAGCGCGCGCTGAAGCCGAAGCCAAGGCAAATGCCGAATTGAAGGCCCTCCGGGAGCAGGCGCGCCAGGCGTCTTCCGAAGCGGAAAAACGTGCTGAGGAAGACCGGCGTGCCCGGGAAGAAATGGAAGGCAAGATCGCCGTCGAGCGGCGTGCGCGGGAGGAAGCTGAAGCCAAGGTGTCCGCTGAGCGCGATCTGCGTGAAGGGGCAATCCGCAAGGCCCAGGAGGAGGCCGAAATCAAGGCACGCGCAGAGGTCAATGCAGCCATTGAGATTGAACGCAAAAAACGCGAAGAAGGCGAGAAAAAAGCAAAGGCCGAAATCGCATCTCGCGTCATCGCCGAACGCAAGGCTCGTGACGAGGCCGAACGCCAGCATGAAATTGCACTGCAAGCGCGTGAAGACGCCGAACGCCTGGCGCTCGAAGCAGCTTCCGGTAAGGGTTCACAGGGGAAACAGGCTCTTGAGGACGCCGAAAAACGCGCCAAACTGGCTGAAGCCGCTGTCGCCAAGGCACAGGCACAGGCAGAATCAGAGCGTCAGGCTCGGGCTCAGGCTGAAGAGCGCGCCAAGACCGAAACCGTTGCCCGCGTGGTACGCGAACAGGAACTGCGTGACAATGCTGAGCAGAATGTCAAATCGCTGGTCGATGAGGAATTGCGTGCCCGTGCGCGCGCCGAAGTCAAAGCCGATGCCAGCTATCGCGCCGAAGCCGAGCAGCGTGCCAAGGCGGCAGCGGCCGACCGCAAACTGCGTATGGAATCGGAGGCACGCGATGCCGCCTCATCATTCCGCGAGGACCGAAAACCCCGTCGCAAGGCCTTGATGGCCGGAATCGGCCTGCTGGTGCTGGTGGCCGGCGGACTGGGCGCACTGCAACTAATGCCTCTGGATGGTTACCTGCCCGCTGTGCAGCAACTGGTAAGCCAGCGCTTGAAACAGCCAGTACGCATTTCGGGCATGCGTTATACGGTGTACCCTGAACAGGAACTTCGGCTGGATCGCGTCAGTGTCGGCAGCGTGCAACAGATCAAGGCCGATCACATCATCATACCGATGATGCCTTGGAGCCTGCTGCTCGGTGAGCAAGAGTTCGAATCGGTAACCGCCAATGCCGTTACTATCGAACCAACGGGCCTGGACCTGATGCCGGCCCTCGCCAAATCCTCTGGCGGCGCAGCACTCCATGTACGAGAGTTGCGGATGACCGGGATCAAGGTCTTGGGACTGCCCATAGATGTACCCAACTTCGAAGCATTGCTGACGTTTGGTCGCGATGGCGCCCTCCAGAAAATGCGCCTCAATGACAACAAGATGACCATCAACGCCACACCCAAGGACGGCGGCCTCGCCCTGACTGTTACTGCAAGTACCTGGCAATTGCCGGTAGGTCCGCCACTCGAATTCAGTGATCTGTCGTTCACCGCACAACTCGATCACAATCAGGCCAGCGTAACCGCACTGGAGGGACGTCTCCGTGGCGGCCACGTCAAGGGCGCGTTCAAGGCAACCTGGACCGGTGATATCAAAGTCGAAGGTGAATTCAATCTTGAGAACGGTCGGCTGCAGGACCTGATCCCCGCCTACACCAAAGATTTTTCAGCCAGCGGTGCGCTTACTGCCAATGGCAGTTATGCACTTCGGGGCAATTCCCTGAAAACGCTGTTCGACTCTGCACAAACAGAAGCAACGTTCACGATCGACATCGGCGAACTCAACAATATCGACATGGTTCGTGCGATCCAGGCACCTTCAGTCAGCGGCACCCGCGGCGGCAAGACCAAGTTCGACACCCTGACCGGGGCTCTCAACTTCAGCGGCAGCCGCTACAGCTACAGGCAACTGCAACTGGTTTCAGGTCCGTTGAATGCCGCGGGCGCCTTCACCATAAGCGGGGACAGCGCACTCTCCGGCCGGATCAATGCCGAACTCGGCTCCAAAGGACTGATCGTCGCGCGCAGCAGCATGAACCTGGCCGGCGCAGTGCGCGACCCGGTGCTGCGACCGTAACTATCCCGGCCTCGCCACAAAGAAAAGCCCACGCCTTACCGCGTGGGCTTTGTTATTTTATTGCTCGGCGGTCGGATACTGAGCAGCGCGCAATGCCGCAATCCGCACATCCAACGGCGGGTGCGACATGAACAGAGCCATCATCCCGCCACCGCCCGAGATACCGGATGCAGACATCTGCGCCGGCAATGCAGTTTGCTCATGATTCATTTTGAGACGCTCCAGTGCAGCGATCATTTTCTGCCGCCCTGCCAATTCCGCACCGCCGGCATCCGCACGAAATTCGCGCTGACGGCTGAACCAGGCGACGACCATGCTCGCCAGCACGCCCAACACCAGTTGAGCAACGATAGTCGCGATCCAGTAGCCCGGACCCTGGCCGCGCTCATTTTTCAGTAGCACGCGGTCGACTATGAAACCCACTACGCGCGAGAGGAAAATGACGAAGGTGTTGAGCACCCCCTGAACCAGCGTCAGTGTGACCATGTCGCCATTCGCGACGTGGCTGATTTCGTGGCCGAGTACCGCTTCGGCTTCATCCTGTGACATGTTGTTAAGCAATCCCGTGCTGACGGCCACCAGCGCATTGTTGCGGTTCCACCCGGTTGCAAACGCGTTAACGTCCGGTGCGTCATAAATCGCCACTTCCGGCATGCCGATGCCGGCGCGATCCGCCTGACGTTTTACGGTATCGACCAGCCAGCGCTCGGTGGTATTCGACGGCACCTCGATTACCTTCGCCCCGGTGGACCTTTTGGCCATCCACTTCGAGATCAGCAGCGATATGAACGCGCCGCCAAAACCAAAGAGTGCAGCGAATACCAGCAGCCCCTGCAGGTTCAGACCGGTTTCATTTTCGAGCGCACTGTCGATGCCCAGCAACTGCATGGTCACGCTCAGCACCGCAAGAATGGCAAAGTTGGTGGCAATCAACAGGAAAACGCGTTTCATATGTTTTTCATAACCTCAGTAGGTTGAACTCGGGCAATTAGATAGGGGCGATCTCTACTAGTTCAAGGTACAGAAGGGGTGGACACAAAAAAACAAGTTATTGTTTTTATTGATGTTTTCCATAGTACTTCCACAACTGTTCTGCCGCCGGAAACATCCTGGCAATTCTATCTCAGCCACGGGCGGACACCTGCAGCCAGAACGTCACTGGCCCGTCATTGGTCAACGTGACTTTCATGTCCGCGCCGAACACGCCTTGCGCAACCCGGGGATGCGCACTCCGCGCCCGGGCAACGACATGCTCAAACAGGGCCCTGCCCAGTTCCGGCGGCGCTGCCGTAGAAAACCCAGGTCGCAGGCCCTTGCTGGTATCCGCCGCCAATGTGAATTGCGGCACCAGCAGCAAACCACCCTCGGTATCACGCAACGACAGATTCATTTTCCCGTCGCCATCGGCAAACACGCGGTAATTCAGCAGGCGCTCGAGCAGACGGTCCGCCTCCACCGGGGTATCACCAGTCTCTACACCCAGCAACACCATCAGTCCGCCATCAATGGCTCCCACCGTCTCACCTTGGACGACCACCTGCGCACCGCTGACCCGTTGCAATAAAGCGATCACCCGCGGCCCTTCATGGCGGTTCCGGTCGCAGCTGATCCGCCCAGCGGTCGTTCCGACCGGCCAGGCCGAAAGTAACGGCTGTCATCATAGTATTCGGCGCATTCATTATCGGCACACCATCCGGGTATGCCCAGCACCGGCACCGGCGCCAAGTCCCGGGTGCCTTGTAAGGCCCCGGCATCGGCAAGCAACTGCGCAACCCTGCCGTCGGCCATCTTGATCTGCTCTGTTGGCGACAAATCGAAATACGCGCTCTCCACTTGCACTAACAGGCTGCGGCCGGTCATGCCCCGATAGGGCGCCAGCGCTTTTTCACACATGGCGTGCCCGAAGGGCAGGAATAGCGTGCCGGCCCTGGTTTCGGAGCGGCGCTCCCAAAACAGCGGTTTCCACTCGAAGTTCCGGATCATCTGCAGCAATCCGGGATGTGCAGACAGCACGATGAGACCGTCTTCGTCAAACAGCGTCAATGCATCGCGTACCGGCCCGCGTCCACCTGGGGCCGCAGGCACATTCGCAAACGCCCCGTAATGCCTGGCATTGAGTTGAGCCTTGGCACGTGGGAACGTCAGCCATATCAATACATTGAATAAATCGTGCCAGTTACGCTCGCGAAACTCCAGTTCACCCCGCGAGTAAAGGCGAATTTCATAGGGCTCGTCGCCTGCTGAAACGTTGTGCGCCAGACGCAGCGGTATTCCCGACGCGGTGCATACACCTGCCTGATCCAGCATCTGCTGCAGCAACGATATTCCCGGCCAATCGCCTCCAGCGAGCAGCCGTGCCGTATTCCGCAGATGTGACAGCATCGGCGTCCGTACCGCGAATTGGTGATCCCAAGCGTCCATTACCCGGAGTGTACGATGTGCGGGCATATTCATTGCACCGACATTTTCAAGTACACTGAACAACTTCCCGCAGATTCCCCCAGATTCCCCGATAGCACCCCATGAGTGTACAGGTTGATTCCGCTGTCATCGGCGGCGGTGTCGTCGGCCTGGCGATCGCCCGCCGTTTTTATCCCGGCCTGGACGACGGTACACTGCAGTCCGGTTATACGGGTATAAGACCGTATATCACCGGCCCCGGCGAACCTGTGCAGGATTTCACGTTCTCAGCACCGGGTAATCGTGGCATCACCAGTTTGCTCAACATTTTTGATCATTGAGTCGCCCGGTTTGACGTCGTCACTCACTATCGCCGATCATGTCGTAGATTTACTTGCCTGAAAGAGTATTGAATGAGTGCAAAAACCGCATATCGCCTGACTGCCAAAGGTAGCGCCGAGATCGCCGCCAAACCGGGCAAGCTGAACCCCGGCCTGAAGGTATTACTCACCGCAATCGGCAGCCGGATTACCGAGGAAGAACTGCGTACCAAGTTTCCACGTGCGGGCAACATCGGAGCGGCTCTGGCGCAATTGGTGGCTGGCGAACACATTGAGGCGATCGTGGCGAGTGTGAAACCCAAGGCGGCAGAGGATGATGACCTTGATTTCAGTGCGGAACCGCAGCCAACCGCCAAACCCAAGGTGACCAAATCCGACGATCTGGAAAGTTTCCTCAGCGAACGACCCAAGGAACCGACGCTGCAGCAGCGCAAGCAGGCCGAGGGCACCTTATCCGGTGCGCGGCGGTTGAAAGCGGGCTACGAGATCAGCATCCTCAACCGGCCCGGCAAACCGCTTGCCCCGCGCAATGGCGGCAGCAAGCATATTGTGCTGGTTATTGACAGTCACGAAGCGGAAGCCCTGGCAGCGGCACACGGGCTGATGCAGGGTGGTTTCGAAGTACGTGGCGCAGGCAACAAGGCGGAAATTGTCGCGGCGCTGGGCAAGACACCCCCTGACCTGATCATCATGGATGTCGAACTGCATGACACAGTCGGTCTCGACGTGCTCGGCAAACTGCACGAGCACCCACAATTCAAAAGTACGCCGATAATCGTAGTGACTGCGCGTGCCGAGCGCGACGACATCGTCGCGGCACTGGCTTACGGCGCCTCCGGCTATCTCAACAAACCGGTCAAACCTGAAACCCTGCTCCGCTACGCCAAGGATGCGCTGGGACTGCCTTGAGTG
>JBBKXO010000304.1:0-4343 GCA_037969525.1 Burkholderiales bacterium
TGGCGGTGATCAATTTGAAGGCGCCAGCGCCAGTAGTGCTGGTCGTCGCATTCGGGTTCCCATTACTGGGGTCCGACGAAATCACCCTGGGAATTGCGGGGTTTGCATTGGCTGCAACACAGGTTAAAGCGCCTGGGGGGACCGTAAGCGGGCCACCAGGGCCGGGGCCGGGGCCGGGACCTGCGTTCAGGGTGGCGCCGGTGCCCAGGATGGGATCTTGCCCCCCGCCACATCCCGCCACGATAGCGACCAGCAGTAGTGAAATGGACAACATCAGACCTCGAGTATTCTTTTGAAACTTGTACATTTTTTTCACCTTTTGATCTGATTCAGCAAAGCATCGGCACCATTGTACCCGCATCTCTTCGTCCAAGCGCGGATTTACATCATGATGAGTTTCGCGATCTAAGGCTAAGGAGTCCGTGCGGTGGCGTACATTGGGGCGACTATTTGCGCGTCGAATACACTCTGTGGACTGCGACGAGCCTCGCCAAACTGCAGCGCGCCTGCTCGCAGGTAGCGCCGGTCGAAATTTAGCTTGTTAAACCAGTGGCAATCGTGAGCCCGCGGCGGCGGCATGAGCGTGGGTGGCCGCGGAAATTCCATCATTAGTCCAAATGATGTTAGCGGGCGCTGCGAAATACGCCAGGCATCACTGTGTACAACAAGATGGCTGACCGGGCGACCCTCTCGTCGGATGCAGAACCGGCGTCGGCCAACCGGTTCTTGGTCGAAAGGGATTTGATCAAGCCTTCTACGCCGTCATCGCGAATCATCCGGTCAAAAGTCGACCGATAGGTCGTAACCAGGCTGATGCCGGAAATCTTGATGTCGTAAACTTTCCATCCGGCTATATTCTTCTCCATTTCGTAGTCGATGGTCATCGGTTCGGCACTGCTTTGCTTCACGATGGACTTGACCGTGACATCGGTAGCGCCGGGCGCAGCGCGCAGCGCCTGGTACTCGATCGTCTGATCGCGGTAGTTTGTCAACGCCGTGGAATAGGTTCGCACCAGCAGCGCTTTGAATTCGAAGATCAGTGCACTCTGTTGTTCGGACGAGGCCAGGCGCCAGTGGCGCGCCACCGCAAGCTGGGTCATACGGCGAAAGTCGAACAGCGGCAGTATCATCGATTCAATCAGTTCGGCGATTTTCTCCGGGCTGTCAGTCTGGAGGTCCTTTTCCTGTTTGAGCCTGGCAGTGACCACCATAGTCGCGGCACTCAGCAGCACGTCAGGCGCGATCTCCGGTGAGGACGCTATCGAAATCTTCACCGGAAATATCACCGGGCCCGGTTGCATGATGTCCACCAGCGCCAGGCCTTTACCGCCCATTTTGAGCGCCTTGCCCGGAGGCAGCGTCAGGTAAGGCGCGGATTCGTCGGCGCTGAGCCCGTAAGTAAAGCTCAACGCGCCACGACTGGAGCTACCGGTCCCGTGCCCGCGCATGATGCTCAGACGCTGAAATCGATATCTCGCGGTGGCGCCATCACTGCATCGCATGTTGCCTGCACCACCCTGTTCAGCACTGGAGATAAACTGCCCGTTGCAGGTAACGTCGGGCCGCAAGTGTGACCGGATCCTGATCGTTCCGGATCCGTCGAGATTGCCTTCGGCTTCGCCCAGGAACAGATCACCTGCAATGATCGCGATGACCGGACCTGTGGAGGAAATGAATGCCGCGGCCGTCGGACCGGCCCACGCGACTAGCGAGGCACATACCGCAAAACCCGTGACCAGTTTTCTGCGCATAATAGTTAACCTCATTCAGCACGTCTGCACCACGAATCAGCAGTCGCCGAGGCTCGTGGTTAATAGAGGTATCAATTATCGCCACTCATATTCCGCGTGCTGTGCGCTGGCACACATAAGCGGTATGCAACTGGGGAGTCAGCCATGGGCGGTAAGCAATGGACGCGCGCCGGCGCCTGCATTGCGTGCGTTGACGCACCGAGTATGCTGCGGCGTCGGGCATATTATTATGACGATCCTGAATTTTTTCCCGACTCCCGACCCCTCCCCCGCGCAAAGGATGCAGACATGAATTTCACTCTGAGTTTAGGACCTTTGGTCTCGCTGGTTGCCGGCGTGCTTATACTGATCGTGCCGCGGCTGCTGAACTTTATCGTCGCCGGCTATCTGATCATCGTTGGATTATTGGGACTGCTCGGCGGCATGCGCATGTGATCAACCGCGGCGGCGCAATCGCTACGAATACTTATATACCCCTGAATCCACCTACACTACCCGGATGACTCTATTTTTCCACTGCGATTAGAAACCGAAATAGACTGAAATATGTCCATGTAAGTCACCGGCTTTTCTGCTTCCGCCTTCGTCAATCACCCGCGCCAGGTCGAAGCGCATGTTGAAGTTCCTCTGAATATTCCAGCGAACACCCGCGCCTATACTGGCGATCGAGGTCTGTAGTTTGGCCTCCCCGGCCAGCGGATTGTTGGCAGCACTGGCGATATCATAGAACAGCAAGCCGCGCAGATTGCCTTCGCCGGAGATCAGTTCGCCCATCAAGTTGGGCGAATAGAGTTCGAGATTGGCGATATAGCCGGTATCGCGGCCTATTTCGCGCTCCAGGAAACCGCGCACGGCAGTCGCGCCGGCAATCCCGAATTGCTCGCCGGTCACCAGGGCATCCGAAGTGTATTGTGCGTTTACAGCGGCGCGGACTTGCCAATTGCTCGCAAAAGCGTTCACCATGCTGGCGCCAAAGCGAAGGATCGCGTAACGGGAAGACGCGCCCTCCCCGCCATTCGGACTCGGCCGCGCCGCATTGAAATCACTCGCCTCTCCATTGGCAGCCCCCGGAATGTTGTGCGATAAGGCAACATAAAAGTCGGAGATTCGCCCGGGCTGCGCCCAATTGCCGCTGTACGCGACGCTGATGGGCCGTACGGTGACATCCACCGCAGCCGGCCCGCAGCCGGCCGCACCGAAATCACCGAGCGCACAGGCGTTTTTGTAGGCACGATAATCGAGGCCGTAAACGAGCCGGTGGGAATACTCGCCTCGCCGCGCCAGCAACTGGTTATAGCGCAAGCCGTAAACTTCACCCTTGCCGGAGAAAGTGAGCGGCCCCGCGACAGTCTGCGTGGTGCCGGCGCTGACATCCGAGTAGGCGGCGATGAAATCCATGGAATCACCCCGCGAATACAGCGGCAGGCGATAGCTCCCGCTATAGAGGCTGACCTGGTTTTCCTTCCCGGGCGAGGTGACGTAGTTGAACGTGCCAACGTGGTCGCGGTTGAACAGGTTGGAATGCTGCACGCCAATGCCGAGCCGATAGTCACCCGTCTGCGGATTACCGGTATTGTCAAACGTCAGGAAGGCCTTCAGCGGCCGCACGTCGATGACCTCGACGGTGGCGTCCACCACGCTTGGTTGCTCGCCGGGACGCAACACGACGTCTACCTGCTTGGCCGGATTCTCGTTGGCAAGCTGCACATTCTCTGAGATATCCCCTGCTCTGGGCGAAACGTCCTCCCTGAGCGCCGGAAGACTGGAGCGGATGTTTGTATCATCAAAAAAGCGGTTGCCTGAGAGGGTGATCTTGCCGATCCGCGCTTCGATGACCCGCAGCGTGACTACACCCCGGTCGAGATCCTGCTCGGGCGCCACTACCCACACCACACTGAAACCTTCGGCGCGATAGTGCTGCCTGATAGCTTCGATCGCGCGCTGAATGTCGCCATACTCGCGCTGTTTGCCGGTGTAAGGCTGGAGCACCGCTTCGATCTCATCGGTCTTGAGCAGCGTATTGCCCTCGATCTTGAAACGATCGATATCGAAACGCTCGGTCTGTGTCTGTGCAAAGGAATGCGCCGATGACAGCAGCAGAACCACCGCCAGCCCCATGCAGCGCATCATTGATGGCATGTCGCCTCCCCTTCCTGATACCCGGTAAATCCGACACAAATACTCATCTTTTATTGACTTTTTCGCGTTGCTCCGGGAATGACCAGGTTTCACAAAACCCGCCCTCGGAAACAGAATCGCAACGATTCGAGCGGTCGCCCAGGCGTGACTTCAAATCGTTCGTCCCCCTCATCACGTCGAATCCCGGGTCAGCATTGTTTGGATTCAGAGAAATATGCCAGAAGTTACCCGGACGGTAGTAGAACTCGTTATTGATGACTCCAAAGAAAATGACCTGCCCCGCGTTGAACCCCAAAACCGGTTCTGCCGCAGCACCGATGATGATGAGATTGTTGGGCGTGTAGCCCAGGATGTAGTTGCTGTTGGCCACAAGGCTGCCCTGATTGATGGCGTAAGGCCCGCCCAATGCGCTCTCGCCGGGGTCGCGCGTGAGCGCGCCCGAGAGCACGGACC
>JBBKXO010000305.1:0-4722 GCA_037969525.1 Burkholderiales bacterium
TCGCAGATCACCACCTTCAGCCCGGCTTCGAGCGCCGGTATCGCGGCCATGGTGCCGGCAACTCCCCCGCCAATGACCAGCACATCGGTATCCAGCCGTACAAAATCTTCACTCATGTCGGTTCCGCCAGAGTAGTCTGCAGACTGCACATGCTACTGGTGCGATTCACTCAATGCCAGTGACGCAATGGTGTTTTTTGGGGACTTTTCCGCTATCGCGCGACTGCACGCGCCCGGAACTGCCGCGGTGCCATGCGGCAACTCTGACGGAAACGCCGCGCAAAATAGCCTTCGTCGGCAAAACCCACGGCGGCGGCAATTTCGCCGATGCGCAGCGTCGTATGCGTCAACAGTTCGCGCGCCTTCTCCATGCGCCGCTCGGTCACCAGATCGACAAAAGTCTTGCCTGTTTCCTTCTTGATCAGATGCGCCAGGTAGTTGGGGGAAAGCTCGGCCGCCGCCGCAGCATCTGCGAGTGTAATGCGGCCGCTGAAATGCTCACGCACATGACGCATTACGCGCATCAGCGCATCACGCCGGCTGCGGCGTTGCGCCTTGCCCGCCGCCAGTTCCAGCAGCTCGCGCTCATGCTTCCGGCACACCGTGCCGATCAGCAGCAGCAGGTGGGCACGGATCAGTTCGGCGGAACAGAATCGGCGCTTGCCGTTTTCTTCAGCCATGCGACTGCAAGCTGCAGTGGCGAATGCAAGTTCAGCCCCCTTCAGGCGAAAGTCCGCGAACTCCTGGAACAGGAACGGCGCAAGCTCAGGCGCCCGGTCGAGCGGCACATCCTCAAGATCCAGTGCATCAACGTCGAGTTCCGGACGCAGGAAGCGCCGGGTGAAGTTGATTACAAAGAAACGCGAGCCGGACTCCCGCTGCACGCGGTGCACCCGGTACGGCAGCACAAAGACCATCGATCCCGGCACCAGCTTGTGTTCAGTCGCGCCGATATGGCTCACCGCCTGCCCGGACAGGGTGAACTGAATCTGGAAATATTCGTGCCGGTGCGCCTGGCCGATCCGCGCAGTCGCCCGCTCGTCATGTATGCCGAAGTCGGTGTCCGTCACACGCTCCGACATCGAATAGGTTTTGATGCTGCGGCTCATGGCAGGAAGGTTAGAGCCCCGCCATGGCTGCAGCAAGTGCATCGGCAAAAAAGAAAGGGGAACTTGTGCGTTCCCCTTTCCATGATTGCCGGATCCGGATTACTGGATCGACTTGACCGCCGCCTTGAACACCGGCGCGAGACCGGTGCTCTCACCGGCAATCTCCGCGATCGCCTTCTGCTGCTGTTCGCCGTGCATGAAACTCACCGGACGGTTGCCTTTCTTGGTTTCCTCGAGCAACGCCGGGTCTTTCAGTGCAGCAGCAACAGCGGCGCGGAACGCTGCGATCGCCTTGGGATCGGTCTTAGGTGGCATGTAGTAGCTGCGATGTGTCGCGAGTATGTTCGCAATGGCACGCAACTGGCCTTGTTTGGCACCCTTCGCCAGTTCGATCGCCGTAGGCACATCCGGATATTCGGGTATGCGCTCGTCGGTCACCACCAGAATCGGCCGCTTGTCGCCCGACTTCATCGCAGCCAGCGATTCGCTCAACCCCGTAATGTGGCCATCGCCGTCGCCCTTGATCACTGCCAGCGCAGTGTCGGCATTGCCTTCGTAACCGGTAACCGCCTTCAGTTCAAAACCCAGCGCATCCGAAAGCACCGCCATGGTATAGAAGTCCTCGTCGGTACCCTGTGACGGATACACGAACGCACGCTTGAGCTTCAGCACGTCCTGAAATGTCTTGATTGCGGAATTGCCGCCGACCGTCAGCACCCGCGGCTCGCTCGTCGCGCGACCGAGAAACACGAACTGGGTGGCATCAAATTTGGCTCCGGGACTGCCTGCAATCGGCGCCATGATCAGCGTTGAAGCATTGCCGAAAGCAACCGTCATGCCGTCGGGCTTTAATCGCCACATGTGATTCGCCGTCTTCAACCCGCCACCGCCCGGCATGTTGGTGATGCGCACTTCTTTTGCACCGGAGTGTTTCTCCAGGTACGGCGCGATCAGTCGCGCATAACGCGTATGCCCGCCCGAGGGGCCACCGGCCACGATCAGGTTGATCACCTTGTCCTTGTAAAAATCGGATTCCTGGGCTACTGCGTGGGAAGATACGCCTAATAGTGCTGGCGCAATCAATGCTGCAAGTACCGCCTTCCATAGATTTCGGATCACCTCGTCCTCCTTTTTTTGTTTGCCACCACTGAAACCTTGATACTACCGGAAATACTCTGCCACTGGTTCAAGGTAGCCGTGATAGAGCTGGATTTCCAGCGTGTACACAAACACCGCGTACACCACGGCCGTAAAGATTACGGTATAGAGAAACCCCCGCCACCAGGAATACTGCCGGCTCACCACAAAATATCCCAGCGTGAACAGAAAAATAGACGGCATCGGCCCGATGGCCCATGTCATCGCGAGGAACAGCAGCACCATGCCATAAGCCGTAACCTCCCGCCGCCACTTTGCCGGATCGCTCTCCGGCGCCACAGCGGCCTTTTTTTCCGCACCCGGTATGGGGACGCTTTTACGCTTGGTCAGCACTTCCAGTAGATCGACCTGTAGTTCCTCTGCCGAGCGCATGTTCTGCCACACGAGCTGAACGATCGCGAGAACCAGCCCGAACACCGCGACGGGGATCGGCACCAAGCGGGCACGCGGGCCGTAATCGAAGCTCATGACGATAATCCCGATCAAAGCCAGGATGAGGGTGATCAGGATGGCGTTTTCCTGTATTCGACGGCTGATCATGCGGCAATCTCCATGGCGGCGCTCACGACGCTCCGCCCTGCTCAGCAAGCAGTGCCTGCCGACGCTTGCGTCGCCAGTTGCGAATGAATGGCAGCGCGGTCGTGACCAGAATGAATACGAACATCACCAGCGTGATCGGGCGAGTGAAAAGGAATGCATCGCCGTACAAGGTCAGCGACAGGTGCAGATTGCGCTCGATCATGGTCGCCAGCACCATGCCGATGACAAAATTGGCACGCGAGAACTGGTATTTATCCATCAGAAAGCCCAATACCCCGAACACGACCGCAACGGCCACATCCTCAATATGACCGCGGGTGGCAAAGGCGCCGATGAAACACACCGACAGCACCAGCGGAATCATGATGTTCGGGTGCACTGCCGGCAGCCTGGCCAGATACGGTGCGGCACCAAGGCCGATCACGGTCACCAGCACATTGGCAAACACGATGATCCACACCATGCTGAACACCAGGTCAAGATTATTGGTCAGCATTTCCGGGCCCGGCACGATGCCGATCCCGATGAACGCGACCAGCAGTATTGCCATACCCTCACCGCCAGGAATGCCGAAGGCCAGTGTCGGCATCAAACCGCCACCTTCATTGGCGCCCACCGTGGCATCCGGCGCAATCACCCCCTCGACGGCGCCCTTGCCAAAGCGTTCCGGAGTTTTCGAGGTCTGCGCGGCCTGTGCGTAGGCGGCGATGCCGCCCACACTGGCACCTACGCCTGGCAGCACGCCGATCCATACGCCCAGCAGACTGGAGCGCAGGACCAGGCCCCAGTGCCTGAATGCATCTTTGACCCCTTCGAGCACTGTGCTCTTTTCAACCACCACGCTACGGTCGACTATCGCGCCGCCCTTCACATAGAGCTTCATCATTTCCGAAATGGCGAACATGCCGATCATCGCAACAGGAAACGACACGCCGTCAAACAGAAAATCCACGTCGAAGGTGAACCGCGGCGTCGCAGTGACGATGTCCATGCCGATAAAGGCGACCAGTACGCCAAACACCGCGGCGATCATGCCTTTCAGCATCGACCCCTCACTGAAGGTCGCAATGATGGTCAGCCCCCAGATGGCCATCATCAGGTATTCGCTAGGCCCCAGCGCCAGCATGATCGGTCGTATCACCGGTATGCTGACCGCCAGAAAGATGGCGCCGGCCAATCCGCCAAGCAGCGCCGCCATCGCCGACGCGCTCAGCGCGCGGGTTGCCTGCCCCTGCTGGGTCATCGGATAACCATCAAAACACGACGCCAGACTCTTGGCCGCGCCCGGAACATTGAACAGGATGGCGGTAACCGAGCTGCCCCAGATCGTGGCGATATGGGCACCGAGCAGCAGCGCCAGCGTCGCCGCGACTTCAAAACCGTAGGTAAACGGCAGCAGCAGGGCCAATGCAACGATTCCGCCCAGTCCCGGCAGCACGCCGATGATCAAGCCGTAGATCACCCCGATCAGCATGAAAACCGCGGTCTGCACCGTGAACAGGGCCGTCAGCCCGCTAACGATCGCTTCAATTAGCATGATGGAATCGCATCCCCATAGATAGTTTCAATCACGCGGGCCTCCCGCTACGATGCGCCAAGGCACTCAACTGCTTCACTTGGGGAAACAATTCGACTCCTCCGGTTGATGCGCCCACCGCGATGCATTGTTCCTGCATATCATCAGTGGTCGTGACCAGACTTTACCGCAATTTACTTCTTTCCGACCATTTCAACTGCAATATCGACTTTCACTATGTGAGTTAAACTTTCGTCAACTGCTCCCCACGGGGTCCCGCCACGTATGACTACGCAGAGCATCAGGGCCAGGCGGGAACGCGCAGTTCCCGCCTGCGCGTTTTTTTACAGCAACACCGGACGATCACTCAATTCGTCGAGATTATCACTGTCAGCCGGAA
>JBBKXO010000306.1:0-6075 GCA_037969525.1 Burkholderiales bacterium
AAAATCCGGGTCGGTATGCGACTGCAATATGCACCAGATCAAATAGCTGGTGCCAACGACTCCATGTCGCAAGATCGAGGAATGCATCAGCGCCCATTACCAGTACCAGCGATTGCGCAGCACCCAATTCCTCGCGCAACAATTTCAGGGTATCGACGGTATAACCAAGATCCGTCTTACCGATTTCGCACTGATCAACGCTGAACTGCGGATTACCGGCAACCGCCAGTTCCACCATCGCCAGCCGGTCGGCTGCGGAAGCCGCAGGCTCCGGGCGATGCGGCGGCGTGCCGCTGGGCACGAAACGCACCACGGCAAGCCGCAACTGGTCAGCGACTTCCTGCGCCAGGCGCAAATGCCCGTAGTGTATGGGATCGAATGTGCCCCCCAGGATGCCGATCGGAGACATCAGCAGCAGGTGCAGCGTGTGGATTGCAGAATGCGGATGGCGTCCAGTCTATTATCGCTCCGCATATGTCATTGCATTAAAGCATCAGCCGGCGAATGTCGGACAGCACGGACGCCAGAAAGGAACTGAATCGCGCGCCCAGCGCGCCATCGACTACGCGGTGATCATAAGACAGTGACAATGGCAGCATAAGCCGCGGCACAAACTCCTTGCCGTTCCATACCGGTTTCATGGACGATTTACCCACCCCGAGTATCGCCACCTCCGGCGCATTGATAATCGGCGTGAAGTAGGTGCCGCCGATGCCCCCCAGGCTGGAAATCGAAAAGCAACCGCCCTGCAGGTCGGTCGGTGCAATTTTGCCGGCACGCATGCGCCCGCTGAGTTCACCGAGTTCCTTGGCGATTTCCATCAAGCCCTTTTTGTCGACGTCGCGGATTACCGGTACCACCAGCCCGTTCGGGGTATCGACCGCCACGCCGATGTGAAAGTAATTCTTCAGCACCAGGCCCTCACCGTCAGCAGACAGCGACGCGTTGAATTCCGGAAACTGCTTCAACGCCACGACCGAGGCCTTCATCAGAAAACCCAGCATCGTGAACTTGATGCCGCTTTTCTCGGCTTCGCGGGCCTGCGATTTGCGGAAAGCCTCCAGTTCGGTGATGTCCGCTTCATCCTGCTGGGTCACGTGTGGAATGCCAACCCAGTTGCGATGCAGGAACCCGCCTGAGAGCTTCTTGATGCGCGACAGCGGCTGCGTGGTCACCGGTCCGAACTTGGAAAAATCCACTGGCTGCAACGGTGGCAGATTGAAACCGAAGCCGCCCCCCGCACTCGCGGCAGCAGGCCGCGCCAGTTCACCCTTGACGTAGCTCTGCACATCTTCCTTGACTACCCGCTCCTTCGGGCCGCTGCCCTTGACCCGGGACAGGTCAACACCAAGTTCGCGTGCAAAACGGCGCACCGACGGACTGGCATGGGATTTACCGAAGCCGGCTTCGTCAACTGGCGCCCGCGATCCAGATTCGGACGATTTCTCCTGCTCCTTGCTGGCTTCCTTCTCCTTGCCGGATTCCTTTTCTTTGCCGGATTCCTTTTCCTTGTCGGATTCTTTCTCTTTTTTTGATTCTTCCTGCTTCGGTTTTTCAGCTTTCTTTTCTTCCTTCGCCGCGGGCTTGTCACCCGCGTCGGATTCCAGCGTCAGCACCAGCGCACCAGCGGAAACTTTGTCACCGACCTTGACCTTGATGTCCTTCACCACACCAGCCGCCGGTGAAGGCACGTCCATGGTGGACTTGTCGGATTCCAGGGTGATCAGCGAATCTTCCGCCTTAATGGCGTCACCAGGTTTGACCAGCACCTCGATCACCGGGATGTTCTTGAAGTCGCCGATATCGGGGACTTTGACTTCGATTGCGTTTGCCATGGGCTTATTCGGGATTAAACGGTTACGGGATTCGGC
Organism: Burkholderiales bacterium; assembly: GCA_037969525.1. Lineage (GTDB taxonomy): Bacteria > Pseudomonadota > Gammaproteobacteria > Burkholderiales > SG8-41. Next base: position 1,872 of record JBBKXO010000306.1, read on the forward strand.
TTGTCGGGATTGATGCCGTACTTTTTGACCGCTTCCGCTACTGTTTTTCGCGGCAGCAGTTCCTGATCGGCGAGCGCCTTCATAGCAGCCACCGCGACATAATGACGGTCGACCTCAAAGAACTGACGCAGTTTGCGGCGCGTGTCCGATCGGCCGAAACCGTCAGTACCCAGCGTGATGAAGTTGTGGGTGGGCAGAAACGCACGCACCTGATCGGCAAAAATCTTCATGTAATCGGTGGCGGCAACAACGGGGCCGGCGCGATCCTTGAGGCACTGTTCGATGTAACTTTGCCGCGGTTTTTTGTCCGCATGCAGCATGTTCCAGCGCTGCACATCAAGGCCGTCACGGCGCAGTTCATTGAAACTGGTGACGCTCCAGATATCGGCTGCGATGCCGAAATCCTTTTCCAGCAGTTCGGCACCGGCAATCACCTCGCGCAGTATGGTGCCGCTGCCAAGCAATTGCACTTTCGGCTGATTTTTCTTCGCCTTGCCTTCGGCGAACAGGTACATGCCCTTGAGGATGCCCTTCTCCACACCCTCCGGCATGGCAGGATGAGTGTAGTTCTCGTTCATCACCGTGATGTAATAGAACACGTCTTCCTGTTCCTGATACATCCGGCGCATGCCGTCCTGAATGATCACCGCAAGCTCGTAAGCGAATGTGGGGTCATAGGACACACAATTCGGAATGGTCGAGGCCAGGACGTGGCTGTGCCCGTCTTCGTGCTGCAGACCCTCGCCATTGAGAGTGGTGCGTCCCGCGGTCCCACCCATCAGGAAGCCGCGCGCGCGCAGGTCTCCCGCGGCCCAGGCCAGATCACCGATGCGCTGGAAGCCGAACATTGAGTAGAAAATGTAGAAGGGAATCATCATCTGGTTGTTGTTGGCGTATGAAGTCGCCGCTGCGATCCACGATGACATTGCGCCGGGCTCGTTGATGCCTTCCTGCAGAATCTGCCCGCCCTTGTCTTCCTTGTAGAACATCAGCTGGTCGGCATCCTGCGGAGTGTAGAGCTGGCCGACATGCGAATAAATACCGAGTTGGCGGAACATGCCCTCCATGCCGAAGGTGCGCGACTCATCCGGTACGATGGGCACCACCCGCTTGCCGATCTTCTTGTCGCGGATGATGGTGTTGAGTATCCGTACGAATGCCATGGTCGTCGAAAACTCGCGATCCTCGCTGCTTTTCATCTGTGCTTCGAACGCGGACAGCGGTGGCACTTCCAGCGCCTCGACGCGGCGCTTGCGTGACGGCAGTGAACCGCCCATGGCCTCGATGCGGCTGCGCAGATACTGCATCTCCGGCGCATCTTCCGGCGGGCGATAAAAAGGCACATCTTCCAGCTTGTCGTCGGGAATCGGCAGATCGAAACGATCACGGAATGCGCGGATTGACGCTGTCCCCATTTTTTTCTGCTGATGAGTGATGTTCTGGCCTTCTCCGGACTCTCCCATGCCGTAACCCTTGACGGTCTTGGCAAGGATCACGGTCGGCTGGCCGGTATGCTTCATTGCCGCTGCATAGGCTGCGTACATTTTGTGCGGATCATGGCCGCCACGATTCAGCCGCCAGATCTCATCGTCCGACATATTGGCAACCAGTGCCGCGAGCTCCGGATACTTCCCGAAAAAATGCTTGCGCACGAATGCGCCATCGTGAGACTTGAACGCCTGGTACTCGCCGTCGACGCATTCTTCCATGCGCTTGAGCAGCAAGCCGGTCTTGTCCTTCATCAGCAGCGGATCCCAGTAGGAGCCCCAGACCACCTTGATGACATTCCACCCCGAGCCGCGAAAATCCGACTCCAGCTCCTGAATAATCTTGCCGTTGCCGCGCACCGGACCGTCGAGGCGTTGCAGGTTGCAGTTGATGACGAAAATAAGATTGTCGAGTTTCTCGCGCCCTGCCAGTGATATCGCACCCTTCGACTCTGGCTCGTCCATTTCGCCATCGCCCATGAACGCCCACACCTTGCGGCCCTGCGCTTCGATCAATCCGCGGTCTTTCAGGTAGCGCATGAACCGGGCCTGGTATATCGCCATCAGCGGGCCCAGCCCCATCGATACCGTCGGGAATTGCCAAAAGTCGGGCATTAACCACGGGTGCGGATAGGACGACAATCCCTTGCCGTCGACCTCCTGGCGGAAATTGTTCAGTTGTTCTTCGGTGATGCGCCCTTCAAGATATGCGCGCGCATATATGCCCGGCGCCGAGTGACCCTGGATATAGACCAGATCGCCGAGAAAGTTCTCATTGGCGGCGCGAAAAAAATGATTGAAACCGACATCGTAGAGCGTGGCTGCCGAGGCAAAGCTTGAGATGTGCCCGCCCAGTTCTCCTGATTCCTTGTTGGCGCGGATAACCGTCGCCATCGCATTCCAGCGCACCAGCGAGCGGATCTTGTGCTCGAGTTCGGCATCTCCCGGCGAATGCTCTTCACTCTCCGGATGAATGGTATTCAAGTACGCCGTATTGGCGTTATACGGAATGTAGGCGCCAGCGCTGCGCGCTTCATTGATCAGGCGCTCGAGCAGGTAGTTTGCACGGTCCGGGCCTTCGCGCTCCAGCACCGATTGCAGCGCTTCCAGCCATTCGCGCGTCTCTTCCGGATCCAGATCGCGCTGGAGATCATTCAAATCCATGGGCTATACCTTTATGAGGCAGTTTTTTACGGCAAATTCGGCACTTATAGTGCCTGAACCGCTGCCGAGATGGGATGAGTAATTATAACGTCTGCGCTGAAACTAGGATGCAACCACTGGTGCACCGCAACATCACTTACTGACGCTTGTAACGGCGAACTCCAGGCTAGTGTCCGCCAAATCGCGCAGGGCGTTTTTCCAGAAATGCCCGCATGCCTTCCCGCTGATCGGCGGTGGCAAAAGCGAGAGCGAACAGAGCGGTCTCGTAGGCGCAGGCATGGGCCAGATCCAGGTCCTGACCGCGCTGCACGGCCTGCTTGGCAAACCGGACCGCGGCGGGACCCTTGGCGGCAATCGTCCTGGCAATATCCATCCCGGTACTGCGCAACTCGGCTGCAGGCACGACCCGCATCACGAGGCCAATGGCCAGAGCCTCTTCAGCCTTGATCTGCCGTGCGGTAGTCAGCAGCTCCAGCGCGCGCGCGCGCCCCACCAGCCGGGCCAGACGCTGCGTGCCGCCAAAACCGGGGGGTATGCCCAAGTTGACTTCAGGCTGGCCAAACACCGCACGCTCGGATGCAATTATCCAGTCGCAGGCCATCGCCAATTCGCAACCACCACCCAGTGCATAACCGTGCACCAGAGCAATCACCGGTACCGGCAGCGCCTCGAGCGCGTGCATCACCTGCATGCCTTTTTCAGAAAATGCGCGCGCCTGATCTGCGGATAGGCTTTGCATTTCGCTGATGTCGGCGCCGGCAACAAAAGCCTTATCACCCGCACCCGTAACCAGCAGCGCGCGGGCAGCTGCATCTGCCGCCACCTGCGCCGTCGCCTGTCCCAGTTCTTCCAGGGTCGCCGCATTCAGCGCATTCAGCGCCTTGGGCCGGTTGACGCTCAGCAGGTAAATTCCGGGCTCGGGTTGTTCCAGCAGCAGATTTTGATAAGTCATGGCGGCGTTCCGTGAATGCTGGTGATTATGCGACGCGCTGCTGCACATAGGACCCCGGAGCATCTTCCATGGGTTTGTGCTTGCTTTTGGTGAATTTTCGCCCGGCAACTTTCTCGCCGCCGTGTTTTGCCACCCACTTCGACCAGTCAGTCCACCACGATCCCGCATGCTGGGTCGCCCGCGCCAGCCACTGATCAGGCTGCGCCGCCAATTTTTCGTTGACCCAGTAACCGTACTTGTTGGCAGCCGGCGGATTAATGATCCCGGCGATGTGCCCCGAGCCGCCCAGCACAAAACGCACCGGCCCCTGCAGCAATTGCGCCCCGGCGTAGGTCGATTGCCAGGGCGCAATATGATCTTCGACGGTGGATATGAAGTACGCGGGGGTTTTGACTTTGGTAATGTCGATCGGCGTCCCGTTGAGGCTGATCCCGCCCGGTTTACGCAGCAAATTCTTCAGGTACAGATTGCGCAGATAAAAACTGTGCATCGCTGCCGGCATGCGCGTGGAATCGCCATTCCAGTGCAGCAGGTCAAACGGGAATGGATCCTTGCCCAGCAGGTAATTGTTGACCACAAACGACCAGATCAGGTCGTTGGC
>JBBKXO010000307.1:0-10102 GCA_037969525.1 Burkholderiales bacterium
TTCTTTGTCGGGCGGGGAACGGAGGCGTCTCGAAATTACCCGTGCCCTTGTGGGGCGTCCTAAGTTTATGCTTCTGGACGAACCCTTCGCCGGGGTGGATCCGATCGCCGTGATTGAAATCCAGAAAATCATCGGTTTTCTGAAGGCGCGCGGCATCGGCGTACTGATCACTGATCACAACGTGCGGGAGACCCTGGGCATCTGCGACCGTGCGTACATCATCAATGACGGCTCGGTACTCGCCTACGGCAAGCCCGACGAGATCGTCTATAATGAGAACGTCCGCAAGGTCTATCTCGGTGAGCATTTCCGGCTTTGACAACGCAGGGCGCGCAGGGCGTACTTGGCCTTAGACTCGCGAACCCGGGACATGATTTCTGCCATCCGGCTCTGAATGAAACATTCGCTACAACTCCGACTCTCCCAGCACCTGACGTTGACGCCGCAATTGCAGCAGTCGATCAGGCTGCTGCAACTGTCCACGCTCGAGCTTGACCAGGAAATCGACCGGCTGTTGCAGGACAACCCGTTGCTCGAGCGCGAAGACAGCGCCAACGAACAATCTGCGGCACCCCCGCACGAGGGCATTACGCTGTCCGCCGGAGATTCCGCAGAAACATCTCCTCCCGCTGATGCCGAGACCACGGCCCCGGGCGAGGAGGCCACTGCATTCGACGTCATGGATGGCGCCACTTACGGTAGCGGGAGCAGCAGTGCAGACTCTGATGACGACGATTTTCCTCCGGTCGCCGAACAACCCGCCAGTCTGCGCGCCCACCTCAGCGCACAACTCTCCCTGCTCCACTTGTCCGACCGCGACAAGCAACTGCTCGACCTGCTCATTGATTCGCTGAGCGACGATGGCTACCTGCCACAGTCGCTGGAAGACATCGCCACCATGCTGCCGGCAGAGCTGGAAGTAGCGAGTGAGGAATTGTCCACCGCCCTCCAGCATCTGCAGCACATGGAGCCAATCGGAGTCGGTGCGCGCAATCTTGCTGAATGCCTGACGCTGCAGCTCGACGCAATGCCGGAAGACACGCCTTACCGCAGCGCAGCACTGGACGTCGTGCAACATCACCTGGAAGTACTGGCCACCAAGGACTTTACACGACTGAAACGGACCTTGAAGTGCGATGACGATTGTCTGCGCTCGGTGCAAAAGCTGATCATCAGCCTTAACCCCAGACCGGGTCAGAATTACTCCGTTGAGGAAACACGGTTCGTTGTCGCCGACGTGATGGTACGCAAGGTTAAAGGCCTCTGGGTCGCAGCCCTCAATCCCGACGCCATGCCGCGCCTGAGGGTAAACCGCCTTTATGCCGACATACTGCAACGCAACCGGGGTATCAGCACTCAGCAGCTGAGTTCGCAACTGCAGGAAGCAAAGTGGCTGATCAAGAATGTTCAGCAGCGTTTCGATACCATCCTGCGCGTATCCCAGGCGATTGTCGACCGGCAGCGCAACTTTCTCGAGCACGGCGAAGTTGCGATGCGACCGCTGGTATTGCGCGAAATCGCCGATACCCTGAGCCTGCATGAATCAACGGTGTCGCGGGTTACCACGCAGAAATTCATGCATACGCCGCGGGGCATTTTCGAGCTGAAATATTTCTTTGGCAGCCACGTCGCGACCGAGGCCGGTGGCGCCGCGTCGAGCACAGCCATACGCGCCCTGATCAAGCAACTGGTTGGCGCGGAAAACACCCGCACGCCGCTGAGCGACGGACAAATTTCGGAATTACTGGGCCAGCAGGGTATAGTTGTAGCGCGTCGGACCGTTGCAAAATACCGGGAATCCATGCATATCCTCCCGGTAAATCTGAGAAAAACCCTATGAACGGAGGAAACACTATGAACTTGCACTTGACCGGTCATCACCTGCAGATCACCCCGGCCATCCGCGACCACGTTGCGCACAAGCTGGAAAAGATTACAGGTCACTTTGACCACGTCATCGACATCAATGTCATTCTGACCGTGGAAAAAATGCTGCATGCCGTGGAAGCGAAGGTTCATCTCAGCGGCAAAGAGATTTTCTGTGAAGCGCACGGAGAGGATATGTACGTAGCCATAGACCACCTGGTCGGCAAGCTCGACCGGGCGATTCTCAAGCACAAGGGCAAGAACATCGCGCATCGCCATGATAGCGCCCCCATCAAGTATCAACCCACGGAGTGAATTCCGGCTGCCTGCCGGTAATCACCAGACGCATTCAATACACAAATGAACCTGATCGCCAAGTTACTCCCCTTCACGAACATCCTGCTTGATGCCGACCTGACCAGCAAAAAACGGGTATTTGAGCAGGCTGGACTGTTGTTCGAGAACAACGACCACCTGTCCCGCAGCCTGGTTTTCGACAGTCTCTTTGCCAGGGAGAAGCTTGGCTCCACCGGCCTCGGCCAGGGTGTTGCCATCCCCCACGGCCGCATCAAGGGGCTTAAGGCTGCCACCGGCGCTATGATCCGGTTGCACAGCGCCATACCGTTTGACTCACCCGACGGAGAGAACGTAAAACTGATCTTTGTGTTGCTGGTGCCCGAGCGGGCAACCGACGAACACCTGCAGATTCTCTCGGAGTTGGCACAAATGTTCTGTGACAAGCTATTCCGCGAGAAGCTGCTGGTTGCCGCGACCCCGGATGAATTGCAGCAATTGCTCACCCATTGGGAACCCAATGCCCCAAGTCAGCATAGCGCGCCTGTTTGAAGATACGCGGGAAAAGCTGCAACTGACCTGGGTTGCCGGGCGGGACGGTGCCGACAAGGGCATCGACAGTGAACTCACCAAGGACTCATCACAGGGGCTGGTCGGTCACCTGAACTTCATACACCCCAACCTGATCCAGGTGATTGGGGAATCCGAGGTCAAATACCTCAACAACCTTGATCCCGCGGAATGCCGCAACATGCTGCAGCGCGTGTCCACCCGCGAACTCGCCTGCTTCATCGTCGCCGGTGACAATGCAACGCCGCCGGCCTTGACCGAAGTCGCTGAATCCACGCACACCCCGCTGTTTTTGTCGCCAATTCCCAGCGTTGAACTGATGTGGATACTGCGCCCGCATCTGGCGCGCGCGCTCGCCGACTCGACGACCATTCACGGGGTATTTCTCGATGTGCTGGGCGTCGGCGTACTGCTCACCGGAGATTCAGGCGTCGGCAAAAGCGAGCTCGCGCTGGAACTGATCAGCCGCGGTGGCGGGCTGATCGCTGACGATGTCGTGGAACTCTACCGTCTCGGTCCGGAAAGCCTTGAAGGTCGCTGCCCGCCGCTGTTGCGTGATTACCTGGAAGTGCGCGGGCTCGGTGTGCTCAACATCCGCACCATATTCGGTGAAGCGGCGCTGCGTCCGCGTAAAAACGTCAAGCTGATCGTTCATCTTGAACGCCCCTCCGGATCAGATCTCACCCATCTCGAGCGGCTGCCACTGAAGCCCGGCACAGAATCACTGATGGATATTGAAATCCACAAAGTCACGATTCCGGTTGCCGCCGGCCGCAACCTCGCCGTGCTGACCGAGGCCGCGGTACGCAGCCACGTGCTGCAAATGCGCGGCATCGACAGCACACGGGAATTCATCGACCGCCAGGCGCGATCGATGAAGGGCCATGACGACTGATCTGCCGCAGGAGCGCGCGCGCTGACATGCAGCTGATACTCATCACCGGGCTGTCCGGTTCGGGAAAAAGCGTCGCACTTGCGGTGCTCGAAGACACCGGATTTTATTGTGTCGACAATCTTCCCGTAGCCATGGTCGGGGACCTTGTCCAGACGCTGCGCGCATCGGGAAACGAACGCGTTGCCCTGACCATGGACGCGCGCACCGGTGACGCAGTCGCCGGTCTCCCCGACCTGGTGAAGCGCCTGCGTGACGACAGCATTGACGTGCGCGTTATTTTCCTCGAAGCAAAACCGGATACGCTGATCAAGCGCTATTCCGAAACCCGCCGCCGCCACCCGCTGTCACAGTCGGGACTGACGCTGCCTGAGTGCATCGCCCGTGAGCGCGAACTGGTCGCCGGCATCTCCGGCATGGCCCATCACATCGACACCAGCGATGTGGCACCGAATACTCTGCGCAGCTGGATCAAGGATTTTGCAGCGCTGCCCCATGTCGGACTGACACTGCTCTTCGAATCATTCGGCTTCAAACACGGCATCCCGCTCGATGCCGACTTCGTGTTCGACGTGCGCTGCCTGCCCAACCCCCATTACGATCCGCAACTGCGGCCACTGACCGGTTGCGATGCTGCGGTGGCGGATTTTCTGCGCGCAACGCCGGACGCCATGCGCATGCTGGAAGATGTGCACCGTTTCATTCAGAACTGGTTGCCGGCGTTTGAGCGCGACAACCGCAGTTATCTGACCGTTGCCATCGGTTGCACCGGCGGCCGCCATCGTTCGGTTTTTTTCGTCGAAACTCTGGCCGCACGGTTTAGCGAACGCACGCGCGCACTGGCGCGGCACCGCGAACTGGGTACTTGAGCGGCAAACCTGATCGCACGCTTGCCTGATGCAATGCCTCACGAAGTAATGACCCCTGCAGTAATACCCCTGTTTCCGCTGGGCACCGTACTGTTTCCGGACGGACTGTTGCCATTGAAAATTTTCGAGCAACGCTACGTCGACATGACCAAGGCCTGCCTGCGCGATAACACGCCTTTCGGCGTCTGCCTGATCAGTGAGGGCCAGGAAGTCGGCAAGCCGGCTGCGCCGCATGCAGTAGGATGCCTCGCCCGCATCGAACACTGGGAAGTCCCCCATCCCAACCTGTTCGCCGTACTGGCACGCGGTGGTGCGCGTTTTCGCATAGTCGAGACCACGGTTGCGGCTAGCGGCCTGATCAGCGCCCGCATCGAAGCCATGCCTGAACCGACACGCCCTGACACCATAGACCCCGCCTGCCAGGAAGTGCTGCGAATGGCCGTGGAACGCGCGGGAGCTGCGGGCCTGCCAGGACCGGTGCGACTTGATGATCCGGCGTGGGTCAGCTACCGACTGGCAGAAATCCTGCCCATTTCACTGCAAGAGAAGCAGGCGCTGCTGGAATTGACTGATACAGCGGCCCGGCTGGCGCAGCTGCGCGAGCTCATGCTGGCCCACGGCATTATAGAAAAAGTAAATAAAAACAATTAGTTACAATTTTCCCCTGGGCAGATCACGCTGGGTCAGCAAGGCCTGTAACTGTGCCGCGCCCGCCGCCGCATCCAGCAGTTCCATCGCTACGCCGCCCGCCGCATAGAGACCTGATTCAGTCACCACGAAGTCCATCGCGATGTCATGAACTTGCGGATAGATGGTAGGCACGCGGCAGGCCTCATGGGCCACGCCGATGGCAACGACACGCCGCTCCAGCGCAGCCAGGGTACGGTCAAAATAACCTCCGCCATAACCCAGCCGGTAACCGCGCTGGTCACAGGCATTCATCGGCACTATCGCGATGTCGGGCAACACCACAGGCGTGCCTTCAGGAAGCGGAATATCGTATACGCCACGGGTCATGGGTGCGCCCGGCCACCACTGGCGAAAGCGCAAGGGCCGGCCCTTGCCGGTCACTTCGGGCAAAGCGGCGACGGCACCCTGCTCGCGCCAGTAGCGCACTGCAAAGCGCGCATCGAATTCCGCCTTGAATGGCCAGCAGAACCCGATCACCATCCGCTGCGGCGCCGGCAACAATGCACGCAGCACCGCTGTCATGTGCAGCCCCCAATCGGCGCGCTGGGCATCCGGAACCGCACAACGCCAGGCGACCCAGTGCTCACGCCGCACCTTGCGCCATGCGCTGATGTCCCGCCAGTCCGTCGATACCGGATCACTCATTGCCAACTCCGTCTAACCACAAATACCACCAAACGCCGGACCGCCAAGTCCCGGCATCAACGCTGCAGGCGCTGGCCCAGCAATTGTTCCAGTATGGTCCGCACCGGCGTCGGCACCGCGGCGTTGCACGCTTCAGCCAGGGGCAGCCACAGGCTACCGGGCTCTTCAGCGCGATGCGGCCAAGCGGTAACCGCCATCGGTTGCGCCAGTATGTCGAGCTTGAAATGCGTAAAGCCATGCGCAATCACCGGCAGGGGTTTGCGCATTTTCACTGTTGCGCCGTAGCGCTGCGCGCAGGTCGCGGCGGCATCGGCGTCCGCAGCCGCCTCTGGAAAACACCACAGGCCACCCCAGATACCGGTCGCCGGACGCTTCTCCAGCAGCACTTCATCCGCACGCTGCAGCACCAGCATCATGGTGCGCCGCTGCGGCAGCACCTTGCGCGGCTGCGGCGTCGGCAACGATTCAACACGACCGGTCCGATAGGCAATACACAGAGATTGCACAGGACATTGCTCACAGCGCGGCTTGCGGCGCACGCAAACTGTTGCGCCCAGATCCATCAAACCCTGGGTGTAGGCACGCAGGCCCGTTCTGGGCAGCAAAGCCTCTGCAGCCCGCCATAATTCTGCGGCAACCGCGGTCGCACCCGGATAACCCGCAATGCCGCGCACCCTGGCCAGCACGCGTTTGACATTGCCGTCGAGGATGGCGTCGCGTTGCCCGAATGCGAACACGCGGATCGCTGCCGCGGTCGACCGGCCAATGCCCGGTAAATCCATCATCGCGTCCAGCGCTACCGGAAACCGCCCGCCATGATGTTCTGCCACGGTCTGGGCCGCGCGATGCAGATTGCGCCCACGCGAGTAATAGCCAAGTCCGCTCCATAACGCGAGCACGTCATCCAGCTGCGCATCCGCCAGCGCCGCCAGCGTCGGAAAGCGCTTGAGGAACCGGGCATAGTAGGGAATGACTGCCGCAACCTGCGTCTGCTGGAGCATGATTTCCGACAGCCACACCGTGTAAGGATCGCGGCTTTTCTGCCACGGCAGATCATGCCGGCCGTGGTGTTTCTGCCAGGCAATCAGTGCCGGCGCAAAGTCCGCCAGCAGCCGCTCCGGCCGGATTGCACGACTGGCTGCTGCTTTAGCGCCCAAACAGTCCCTTTAACACATCGCGTGCGCTGCCTCCGCCGCTTTTCTCGCCATCTTTGGCCGGCGCTTCCGCTGCAGGCTTGCCCAGCAACTGGTCCCGCAGACGGTCTCTCACGGCATCTTTGACTTGCTGCTTTGCGGTATCACTGATCATCGCGCCAAAATCGAGCTTGTAGGACGGCGCAGCCAGCGGCCCGGTCACGCGCACCGGAACCGTGACGCCACGCAGATCGTCGGTACCACGCCCGCCCTGCCCTTTGGCCGTGCCCACGATGCTGGCCTTCACCAGATAATTGATGGTGTCGGCGCCGATGTTGATTTCACCTTCGCCGCCGACCCGCAGCAACGGCGATTTCATCGACAGGTCATTGTTGCGCGCAATGCCGTCCGTAATCTTGAAGGACGCGGTCATTTCGGAAAAATCGGTCTTCTGCTGGGTATCCGCCTGCTGGGTCTGCTCGCCTTTCAGCATTCCGAGCCGCGCCTTGGCGCTGCGTATCGAACCGGCGATGTCGATGCCCTTGAGTGCGCCATCGGCCAACTTCAATGATGCGCTGCCGTCCAGCGCGCGCTTCAACGCCGACACGGTATTGCCCTGCGCCGTCACATCCAGCGCCACCGTGCCCTTACCCTCCAGCGTCTCGTTGTCAGCCAGATCCTTCAGCAGCGGGGCCACCTCGACTCCAGCGAGATTAACCTTGGCTGCAAACGCCGGCACCGCCGGCGCGGCGTTGACGGTCACCGCGCCTCTCAACGTCCCCTGATAAAGGTTCGCCGCCAGTGAATGCACGTCAACACGCCCGTTGGCAGCATTGAGGTCAGCCCGCACGTTCGAAGCTTTGACGTTGCTCGCCTTGAGCGCGCCGATGCGCAGGCTGCCATTGGCGCGCAGGGCTTTCAATCCGGTCAGATCGAATGGTTTTTCCGGTGCCGCCGCCACCTCCCGCAGCCGCTTTCGGCGGCAGGAATTTGTCGACATCCAGCTGATCAATATCGACATCGAAGCGGATATCCGGCGGAGAAAAGTCCGCCACTGTGATGCGCGCCTTGATCGTGCTGTCGGCAATCTTGCCGGCCAGATCCAGTTGCGCGTTTTCCTTCGCGATATCGACGCTCGCCGCGCCAGCCAACTCGCCGCTGATGCTCTTCCCCGGCAGATCAGGCCCGCTGGCACTGATGCTGGCCTGCAACTGCGGCAGGCTGAACTTGCGTGCCTGCAGATTGCCGCTCACCGGTGAACGCAGAATCACGCTCTTCGTACCTTCAGTGCCGGTCAACTTCACGGTCACCGTGAGCTGATCTCCAGTGGCCTGGTCGCCTGACAACTTCAATCGTGGTGCGTCGAGTTTGACTTCGAACGCTTCCTTGGCGCGCATGCCGGTTGCCGTCACCGTCAGCTGGTCCGCGGCGAACTCGCCACTGCTCATATTCGCGGTGACATTGCCGCCCGCCTTGAGTGCCAGACTGCTGACATCAGCCGCCTGCCCGCGGACGTCCAGTGCCAGGTTCTGCAGCGCATAGGATTGTTTGCCCAGATCAAAGATGAGCCGCGTTTTCATGTCCACGGTCAGATTCAGCTTCGGCTGATTGCCCTGTGCCTGCAGCGACAGCGCCACGTCAGCCGGTACCCCGGGCGCAATGCGACCCGTCTTGAGGTTCAGCTTCGAAACCGCGTACTCTGCGCCGGCGGCTTCGTCGCGGAAACTCAACGCGGAATCCGCAATCACCACCTGTCTGACATTGAATGTGAACGGGGTCTGCTCCTGCTCCGCGGCTTTTCCCGGCACTGGCGCATCACCCTGTGCCGCGAGATCGTCCACGCTCATCTTCCCGTCCTTGTAGCGCACCAGATTGATGCGCGCACCCTTGATGGCCACCTCATCAACCACCAACTGTCTGGCCAACAGCGGCATCAACTGCAGTGACACCCGCAGACCATCGGCTGCAACAAACACTTTTTCACTTTTTGGTTCGGACAACGACAGTTTTCCCAGGTCGGCGCCGATATCCGGCCACAATGCAAGTTTGATGTCGCCATCGAGTTTCAGCGTGCGCTGCGTACGCTCCTTAACCAGTTGGATGATCTGCGGCTTGTAGGCATTCGGATCAAAGGTTGCCGCGATATAGGCCAGCACACCGCCGACAACGATGGCCGATGCGCCAAGAATAATGACCAGATACTTGAGAATTTTCATCAGCAGGGGTCCATTTGCGGGAATGGAGCGGGTGAAGGGAATCGAACCCTCGTATGCAGCTTGGGAAGCTGCCGTTCTGCCATTGAACTACACCCGCGACGGTTCAAATTGTACGACATAAGCGGCCGCAATAGCCGGTGCTCCGGAACCACGCCTATGGACCGGGGAACTCTGGAGCCATGTTGCCGTCCAACTTGACGGTGGATATTGTTATCTAAGGAAACTCATGAAAAAAATTCTTGTCGCAATGCTGCTTTTCGCCGCCCTACCCGCTTTCGCCCAATACGGATCTCCAACTGACAAGACCAATGTGCAGTCCATTATCGCCGCCCCGGAGAACGGTCATCGGGTCATCCTGCGCGGCACCATTGTCAGCAACGACGATGAGTCATACCTGTTCACTGACGGCACGGGTCAGATCAACATCGAGATTGCAAACCGCCTGCTGTGGGGCCAGATACTCGTCAAAGGCACAAAGATCGAAATCGAAGGCGAGGTGAGCGAGCGCTGGTTCAGTGACAAGTTTTATATCAGCGTTGAACGCGTCCAGGTATTGAAGTAGGACAGCGCTGCAGCGGATATTCCCTGATCCCGAAGTTGACCGCTTAGGACTCAATGTAGAACACGGACTATCCTTCTTGCGACGCTAAGCCGCAATCCGCGACACCCGGCACAACAGCACCTTGAGGTTGGTCTGGTCCGACACCGGATCACGCTGCGTCTTGTCGGTCAGAAAATTCACCGAACGCCAGGGGTTGTACGGCTGACGCTCACCCCAGCCGATGGGGATGAAGACGGCCGTCGGGCGGATACCGGCATGCACCCAGGCCATGGCTTCAATTTCTCCGTGCGCCGATGTCACACGCACGCGCTCGCCGTCCTGTATGCCCAGTTGCGCCGCCTTGTCGGGATGGATCTGGCAAAAGA
>JBBKXO010000308.1:0-8870 GCA_037969525.1 Burkholderiales bacterium
CTGCTGAATCTGCAGGTCAACCACCTGCAGTTCGCGGTCACGCCGCAAATCAATTTCCTTGGCCGAGGTATAGGTGTTGATCAGGGCCGTATCCTGGCGGCGCTGTTCCGCAATGCGCTGGTTTTCCTCGGCCTTTGCGGCAGCATTTTTCTTTTCTTCTTCGCGCAGGCGTGCGGCCTCTTCCGCGGATACGCTGGTTTCACGGGTGATGCCGCGTCTGTCGAGCGTTTTAGATTCGTTCTGTTGATATTCCGGCGGTATGCGATCGCCGCAGCCAACGACTTTGCCGGCTTTGTCCTTCCAACAGACAATTTTCTGGGCCTGAACAGCGGGCGCAACGACCAGCATGGCAGTGATTGCAGCAGTGCCGGCAAGCGTGGACAGCAACGGCAGACGATTAAGCATGATGCACTCCGTATTGTTTGCGATAAGCGGCAACCGCAGTAAGTTGCGATGCCATATTTTTTTCGTTTTCCAGAAACCCGATCAGATCATCCAGCGTGGCTATGCTGATCACCGGCATACTGTACAACTGTACGACCTCCTGCGTGGCGGACAGTTCCGCAGAACCGCGCTCCATGCGGTCCAAGGCAATCAGGACGCCTGCGGGCGTGGCGTTTGCTGCGCGGATCAGGGTGACCGATTCCCGCACAGATGTACCGGCGGAAATGACGTCGTCAACGATCAAAGCGCGTCCAGCCAGCGGGGCGCCCACCACGCTGCCACCTTCGCCGTGATCCTTGGCTTCTTTGCGGTTGTAGCTGAACGGCAGGTTGCGGCCTGACTCGGCCAGCGCGATGGCCACGGCAGCCACCAGAGGTATGCCCTTGTAGGCGGGGCCGAACAGCATGTCGAAGGGAACGTCGGCCGCGGCGATTGCTTTCGCGTAAAATTGCGCGAGTTGTCGGAGCGACATGCCGTCGCAGAACAGGCCGGCATTGAAGAAGTAAGGCGAGAGACGTCCGGCTTTGGTCTTGAATTCACCGAACAGCAGGACTTTGGTATCAATCGCGAAGCGAATGAATTCCTGTCGGAATTTGTCAGCCATAATTATGTGTTATGTGTCGACCGGCGAGTTCGCGGCAGGAGAAATCATTGTGGCGGACAGTGGCATGAAATCGCCGGATTGGAAACAATGAAAATTATAACCCTGAATCTAAACGGCATCCGCTCTGCAACGCGCAAAGGTTTTCTCGACTGGCTGCCGCGCCAGCGCGCCGATGTGATCTGCGTACAGGAAATCAAGGCGCAGGCTGCGGATATGACGGACGAACTGCTGGCCCCGGGAGGTTACCGCGGGCATTTCCACTATGCCGAGAAAAAGGGCTACAGCGGAGTCGGTATTTACTCGAAGCTTGCTCCGGACCGGGTAGTTGCGGGGCTCGGCGTGACGGAGATTGATGCCGAAGGGCGCTACCTGCGTGCCGATTTCGGCAAGCTGTCGGTCATCTCGCTGTACCTGCCATCAGGCTCCAGCGGCGAGCATCGACAGCAGGCCAAATTTAGTTTCATGAAGAAATTTCTTCCTCATTTGAGACGTCTGAAGGCTGGCGGCCGCGAAGTAGTGCTGTGCGGTGACTGGAACATCGCGCACAAGGAAATTGACCTGAAAAACTGGCGCGGCAACCGGAAAAACTCCGGCTTCCTGCCGGAGGAGCGGGCATGGCTGACACAGGTATTCGGTGATCTGGGTTGGGTCGACGTATTCCGCGGGGTTGATGCGCGTCCGGATCAGTACACTTGGTGGTCGAACCGCGGGCAAGCCTGGGCCAACAATGTCGGATGGCGGATTGACTACCAGATTGCCACTCCGGGCATTGCTGCTACGGCCAAACGAGCCGTGATCTACAAGGAAGAGCGCTTCTCGGACCACGCGCCGCTGATTATCGACTACGACGGGAAGCTGGCTTGATCCAGCCCCGACTGACCTGGCGCGCTACGCTGGCCGCGATATTCAGCGGCCGCATGTTGATCGCGTTGCTGATGGGTTTTTCGTCAGGACTGCCTTTGCTGCTCACCGGGTCGGTGCTGCAGGCCTGGTTGAGTGACGGCGGGGTCGACCTGGCGCACATCGGGCTGTTCGCCCTGATCGGACTGCCCTACACGCTGAAGTTCCTGTGGTCACCATTGTTCGACCGCTATACCCCGGCGTGGCTCGGGCGTCGTCGCGGCTGGCTGGCATTGACGCAGTTCGCGCTGGCCGGAGCCTTGCTGTTGCTGAGCACGACACAACCCTCAGCCGGTCAATTGTCGATGGTGATGCTGGCGGGCTTCCTGGTTTCGTTTTTCTCTGCCTCCCAGGATATCGTTGTTGATGCCTATCGCCGCGAAAGCCTGGGCGACTCGGAATTGGGGCTGGGCTCGGCGCTCTACGTCAACGGTTACCGCGTGGGCATGCTGGTTGCCGGTGGCGGCGGATTGATACTCGCTGATTTATTGTCTTTCGAAGTCATGTACCAGATTATGGCCGCCTGCATGATGGCCTGCGTGCTGGTGACACTGCTGGCGCCGGAGTTGCCGCCACCTGAAGACCGGCCGCGCACGCTGCGCGAAGCCGTGGTGTTGCCGTTTAAGGATTATTTTTCACGCCAGGGTGCATGGCTGATCCTCGGGTTCATTCTGCTCTACAAACTTGGCGATACGATGGCATCGGCGATGACCACGCCCTTTTATCTTGATCTCGGATATACCAAGACTGAAATCGGCACGGTGGTGAAATTATTCGGTTTCTGGGCCACGATTGCAGGCGGCACTTTGGGCGGAATCTGGATATTGCGTGCCGGCATGCATCGCGCGCTGTGGGTGTTCGGTTTCGGTCAGATGGTGTCGACGCTGGGTTTTGTGATCCTGGCCTATTACCCACTCAGTGTCGGTGCGCTGGCCAGCGTTGTTGCGGTCGAGAACCTGACAGCAGGCATGGGAACGGCGGCGTTTGTCGGATTCATGGCGTCTCTGACCGATCGCCGCTTTACGGCCACTCAATATGCGTTGCTGTCGAGTCTGCTGGGCGTGCCGCGGGTGCTTTTGGCTGCACCTACCGGTTGGTTCGCACAATGGCTGGGCTGGCCGGTATTTTTCCTGCTGTGCGCACTGCTTGCGATACCCGGATTGATGCTGCTGCGCAGGGTTATACAGCTTGCCGGTACGACTCAGCCGGCGAAGTGATACACGGCCAGTTCACCAAGCAGATTGGGCAGTGAAGTCAAGGGTCTGCCGCCGGTCAGCACGGTGCGCGCGACAATGCGAATGCCGCGTTCGGCACAGAACCGCTCAAAGTCTGTGACCGTACACAAATGGATGTTCGGCGTGTTGAACCATTCAAACGGCAGGTTTTCGGAAATGGGCATGCGCCCACGCAACACCTGGAGGCGGTTCTTCCAGTAGCCAAAGTTGGGAAAAGTAACGATACCGGCGCGTCCGACGCGCAGCATTTCCCGCATGATGCGCTCGGTGTTGCGCATGGCCTGCAGGGTTTGCGACAGCACGACAAAATCGAACGAGTTGTCTTCAAATTCAGATAGGCCGCGCTCAAGGTCGCTCTGTATGACGTTGACCCCGTTTTTTACACAGGCCAGCACATTGCCGTCGTCAATATCGACGCCGTAGCCGGTGACACCTCGCGACTGCTGCAGATATTTCAGCAGCGTGCCGTCGCCGCACCCCAGATCGAGTACATGAGCGCCGCGCTGCACCGACTGGGCGATCGCCGCGTAATCCGGACGTTGCGTGCCGTTGCGGGCGATCATGATGCGATCTCCCGGTGCACGCGTTCGAAATAGGCCGCCACCAGCCGGTGGTAGCGGGGATCGTCGAGCAGAAATGCATCATGCCCGTGCGGGGCGTCGATTTCCGCATAGGTCACCCGCACGCGGTTGTCGAGCAGGGCGTGGACTATTTCCCTTGACCGCTCCGGTGAGAAACGCCAGTCCGTAGTGAATGAAACAACCAATACGCCTGCAGTCACATTGTGCAGCGCCTGCGTCAGGTCACCACCGTGCTCCAGGGCAGGATCAAAATAATCCAAAACTTTGGTGATGCGCAGGTAAGTATTGGCGTCAAAGTGATCGGCAAACTTGTTGCCCTGATGGCGCAGGTAAGATTCGATCTCGAACTCGGTTTCAAATGTGTAATTGAGCTTGCCGTGTTTCAGCTGCCGGCCAAACTTGTTGGCCATCTCGTCATCCGACAAATAGGTTATGTGGCCGACCATGCGCGCGACGCGCAACCCGCGCTTGGGTGTGGCGCCCTTTACCTGGTAGTGACCGTCGTTGAAATCCGGATCCGTGATGATGGCCTGGCGGGCGACTTCATTGAAGGCGATGTTTTGTGCCGACAGATTGGGGGCGCACGCAATGACTATGCTGTGCTGCAGGCGTTTGGGATAACGAATAGACCACGCCAGGGCCTGCATGGCACCAAGACTGCCGCCCATCACTGCCGCAAACCGGTTAATGCCCAGTTGGTCTGCAAGCCTCGCCTGCGCATCCACCCAGTCTTCCACGGTAATCACCGGAAAATCGCCGCCCCAGGGACTGCCGGTGTCGGGATTGATGCTCAGCGGCCCGGTAGAGCCATGACAGCCGCCGAGATTATTGACTCCGATGACAAAGAATCTGCTGGTGTCGAGTGGTTTGCCGGGACCGATCATGTTGTCCCACCAGCCGACGTTGCCGGGGTCATCAGCATAGACACCGGCCACATGGTGTGAGGCGTTGAGTGCATGGCAAACCAGGACGGCATTGGAGTGATCGGCGTTGAGTTCGCCGTAGGTCTCATAGACCAGTTCGTAGTCGCGCAGCACCGCCCCACTGCGCAGTGGCAGCGGTTCCGTAAAGCGTGCGGTCTGCGGCACCACGGTGCCGACCGATGTAGGCGAATCGAGTATTTTGCTGGCAGCCATAAAAAAACCCCGCAGCCTGCGCTCCGGGGTCATGAGAATTCAATCATCTCTTTAGCCGGATTTATTACGCGCCCGCAAGCTGATTCAAATCGGCGCGAAAACTAAGCTTTTACGTTACCCGTGCTGCGCCACCTTGTCAAATGGCGCGCCAGTACCCAAGCCTGGTTTCAGCCATTGAGTTTGTCCAGCATGCTGCGCAGTTTGACCGGATCCGTCGCCCTCAGCATTTTCTTCGCGTAAGGCCGCACATCGGCAAGATTTGTTTTTAAAATGCGCTGTTTGACGTCCGGCAGGTGGGCCGAATGCATTGAAAGCCGGCGCAGACCCAGAGCCAGCAGCA
The DNA here is from genome assembly GCA_037969525.1 of Burkholderiales bacterium. GTDB lineage: Bacteria > Pseudomonadota > Gammaproteobacteria > Burkholderiales > SG8-41. The sequence goes on from JBBKXO010000308.1 coordinate 5,241, forward strand.
ACCGCGTCAGCGCCACATCGCCGGCCATTTCACCGCAGACCGCAACCGGAATCTGTGCCTTGCCGGCGGTGGTGAATATGTGTGCAAGCAGGGTCAATACCGCCGGGTGCAGCGGATCGTAAAGATGGGCGACCGTGTCGTCGGTGCGGTCTATGGCCAGCAAGTACTGGATGAGATCGTTGGTGCCCACAGACAGAAAATCAAGACGCTTGGTCAGCAATCCCAGCGCTAGCGCTGCGGCCGGGATTTCCACCATGCCGCCAACGGGGATGTTGCGGTCGTAAGTTATGCCTTGGTCGTCGAGGCTGCGTTTTGCGTGTTCAACCAGCTGTAGTGCCTGTTCGACTTCGCTCGCGTTCATCAGCATCGGGATCAGGATTTTCATATTGCCGTAGCGTGAAGCGCGCAGCATGGCGCGCAACTGGGTGATAAAGCGCTTCGGTTCGGTCAGACACAGGCGGATCGCACGCAGGCCCAGTGCGGGATTGGGCGCCAGACGCGCAGTATCGTCGGTCTGTTTGTCCGCACCCAGATCATAGGTGCGGATGGTAACCGGGAGCCCTTCCATTTCCTCGAGAACTCTGCGGTAAGCCTCAAATTGTTCATCTTCGCCCGGAAGTTCGGGGCGGTTGAGGAACAGGAATTCAGTGCGGAAAAGACCAATGCCGGTTGCGCCGCTCTCTATGGCCAGCGCAACGTCGCCCGGCAACTCGATATTTGCATGCAGCTCCACCTCAGTGCCGTCGAGTGTGCGCGCTGGCGTGTCGCGCAGCCGCTTGAGTTTCTGCCGCTCAAGCCCGAATTCGCGCTGACGCAACTGGTATTCGGCGAGCACCTGCGGATCCGGGTCGACTATGATCGCGCCCTGGGTGCCGTCAACAATTATGATTTCGTTTTCGCGCACCAGCTGGCGTGCATGGTGCAACGCGACGATGCAGGGAATATTCAGGCTGCGCGCCACTATGGCGGTGTGTGAGGTGGCGCCGCCCAGATCAGTAACAAAACTGGCGAACTGGTGCTGTTTGAACAAGACCACGTCGGCGGGCGACAGGTCATGTGCCACAAGCACGAGGTTGCGGTCCGAGTCGTCGACCGCAGGAGGCACGTAACCGGGCTGCCCGGAAAGTGCTTTCATGACCCGCTGCGCAACTTGAATGACGTCTGTTCGCCGCTCCCGCAGATAACTGTCTTCGATGGCGTCGAACTGCTGCAGCAGTTCGTCCGTCTGCACTTTCAATGCCCACTCGGCATTGCAGTTCTCGGTCTCGATGATGGTGCGTGGGGTGACCGACAGTGTCGAATCGCTGAGGATCATCAGGTGCAGATCGATGAACGCAGCAAACTCCGCGGGCGCGCCGGGGGGCACTACGCTGCGTAACTGCTCGAGTTCGCCGCGTACAGTGCTCACGGCGAGGTCAAACCGCGCGGTTTCCTCAGCCAACTGCGCTGCAGGCACCTCGTAATGCGCGACTTCGAGTTTTGTATGCGATACCAGGTGTGCGTGACCGATGGCGATGCCGCCAGAAACGCCGATGCCGTGTATCGTAAAACTCATGGTGAGTATGGGGCGGGGGCCGCCGGTTGTTGTAACAGGAAACTGAAAACGTATTCTGCCCGTTGCGGGCAGGTCCCTCAATCCTCAGGGACTTATTCGCCCTCGCCGAAGCAATCCGCGATCAACTTGCTCAGTGCACGCATGGCTTCGGTTTCATCCGGGCCATCGGTTTCTATGACTATTTTCGACCCTTTGGCAGCGGCCAGCATCATTACGCCCATGATGCTTTTGGCATTGACCCGACGGCCGCTGCGGTTCAGCCAGATAGTGCTGGCGTAGCTGCTGGCGACCTGTGTCAGTTTTGCAGATGCCCGGGCATGCAGCCCGAGCTTGTTGATGATCTCAGCTTCCTGCTGCAGCATTTTTAACCGAAGCGAGGGCAGGGGGTACCCGCAGCACGCCCTCACAACCGCCGCTGATGGCTTTGGTCATCATGACCTGCAACGATTTGTCACGGTAGGTCAGCGCGCGGATCAACATGGGGAGACTGACGCCCGCGACAGCCTCAACTTTGCCGGGGATCACCAGCTTGGCGGCGATGTTGGACGGCGAGCCGCCGTACATGTCCGTCAGCACCAGCACGCCGTCGCCTTCATCCAGTTCCTTGACCACTTTGCGCGCCTGCGGCACCAGCAGCACCGGATCATCCTGTGCCGCAACGCCGATCTGGCGCAGCCGCGGCGGGCGCTTGTTGAGCATGTGGCTGGCACAGTGAATCAGGCATTCACCCAGTGCACCATGGCCGATAATCAGTATGCCGATCATGAGCTTAACGGATTCCCGTTACCAAAAACGCCATACTCTACGCCCGCTTTTCTTGCGCCGCAACATAAAATTGACCGGGACTCTAAATTGCAGCCTAAATGGAATTCTCCAATGTTTCCAGGAACATAGCGGATACATTGAAGCCGGTTTGCTGAGTGATTTCCTGGAAACAGGTGGGGCTGGTGACATTGACTTCGGTCAGAAAATTGCCGATGACGTCTAATCCGACCAGCAGCAGGCCGTCCGCGGCGAGTTGCGGTCCAAGCGCTTCGGCGATAGCGCGATCATGGGTGGTGAGTTCGCGGGCAACGCCGGTGCCGCCCGCGGCCAGATTGCCACGGGTCTCGCCTGCTTTCGGAATCCGGGCCAGGCAATAGGGCACTGGTTTGCCGCCGATGACCAGTACACGCTTGTCGCCCGCGCTGATTTCAGGGATAAAGCGCTGCGCCATGATCGTGCGCTGTCCGTCACCGGTCAGGGTTTCAATAATGACGTTGATATTGGGATCCGCGAGCCGCACCCGGAATACCGATGCGCCGCCCATACCGTCCAGCGGTTTCAGAATAATGTCCTCGTGTTCGTGCAGAAAATCGCGCAAGAGTTGTACGCGACGGGTGACCAGCGTCGGCGCTGTGAACTCAGCAAACCGGGCGATGGCCAGCTTTTCGTTGTAATCACGAAGGGCCTGCGGACGGTTGAATACGCGCGCACCGTGGCGCTCGGCGATCTCCAGCAGGTAGGTGCTGTAGACGTATTCCATGTCGAACGGCGGGTCCTTGCGCATCAGCACCGCATCAAACTGGTCCAGCGGTGTATTGGCCGGCGCATCGAGACGGTACCATTCCGGGGTTTCGCCAGTCAGATGCAGGCGGGCGGCGTGGCCGCTGACGCTCTGCTTGTGCCAGGCCAGATCGTGCTGCTGCAATGCATACAGCGCGTGGCCACGGGTAGCGGCCTCACGCATCATGGCGTAAGTAGTGTCCTTTTCGAGCTTGAAATCGTCGAGCGGATCGACGATGAAAGCGAGTTTCATGGCACTGCGCGCAGCAGTGCCGGTTCAGCCACGGCGTTCGTGCGTTCGATTTCGATTGCCGCGGCAAGCAGAGCCAGTCGGGCGATAACGCCATACGAATAAAATCGGTTGGGTGGACAACCGGGATCTTTGGGGTTGGGAGAGGAACAGGGCTCGGCAAAAGCCAGCGGCACGAACTGCATGCCCGGCGCATTGAGACTCTGATCTTCGCCGCGCTCGGCCTGCACGCACAGCGCGTGGAAATCGGGATTGAGGTTATTGAAGCCGCCGGGGAACA
>JBBKXO010000309.1:0-8044 GCA_037969525.1 Burkholderiales bacterium
AAAGAATTGGTTGAAAAACTTACACTGATCCTATTTATTGTATTTGTTGGGTGTCCACTACTGATTCAATTCGATTGACGACTCCCCCGTCGCAGCATAGATTGCAGGTTCTTTAAAAATAATATTTAAAACACCCACGCATGGAAAAAGAACTCGTAGGAAAGTACACGATGCCCGGTATCGGCTTCGGCACGCTGGGCAGTGTCGGCGATGTCGGTACCACACTGGTCGATGCGGCGCTCGCCGAGGGCTACCGCTACATCGACACCTCCCGGTACTACGGTAATGAGGAGGCAGTCGGAAAAGCGTTGGCACGTTCTTCGGTTCCGCGCAGTGACATCTGGGTAACCACCAAGCTCCTGCACCCCAAGACGCCGCCGCAGACGGACCTCGCGCTCGAGCTGGACAAGAGCCTGCGCCTGCTGCAAACGGATTATGTCGATCTGCTGCTGATCCACTGGCCCAACCCGCAAGTGTCACTGGAATGGGCGCTGGGTGAATTTGCAAAGCTGCGCAAGCAAGGCAAGACGCGCGCCATTGGCCTGTCCAACTTCCCGACCACCCTGTTGCGTCAGGCGCTGGAGATAGACCGCGACCTCGTGGCCAACCAGGTCGAGTATCACCCTTACCTGAGCCAGCGCCCGCTGCTGAAACTGATGCGTGAGCAAGGCCTCGTGCTGATCGCGCATTCACCATTGGTGCGCGGCGCGGTCCTGAACGACCCGGTATTGCAGGAGATCGCCAAGCAGCGGCAATTGAGCGTCGCGCAAGTCGTGTTGCGATGGCTGGTGCAGCAGGAGCGGGTGGTCGCCATCCCCGGCGTGGTGAACGTCGAGCAGTTGCGTGAAAACCTGAAGGTACTCGACATCAAGCTCACGGACGACGAAATGGCCGCGATCTCGGCTCTGGCCCGCGGAACACGCATCGTCGATCCGCCGCACAGTCCGGCGTGGGATCCGGCTTGAATGATGGCGAACGGCGAAAGGGACTTGAAGGTTCGCCTAACGACCTGAGCGATCCATCTATCGCTTGGCGCACATTTTCCGGGTAAAAACGAGCACCTAAGGTCTGCAAGCGGGTATTCTATTCAACTCAAACCCGGCCACCAGGTTGCTTTCGGAAACGGCACGTAGAACACGTGCAGGAAGATGAAATACGCCGCTATGCAGGTCAAAAGTGGCACTACTACGGCGAGTATTATGTTGCGGCGCGTTCTTTCCTTCGTCAGATAGATTGATGTCAGTGACAACATGAGCAAGCTGGACAGCCAGAACCCGATGCCGTACATCACCAGCATATAAGCAAGCACGATCACCAAAAACACGAGCACATCGACAAAGGCAATGCGGTCATCCACGTTCACGGGAATGACGTCCGGGAGGCGCTTCATGATTGCCGCGAAAACAACGCGCGCGGTCAAAGCCACGGCAATGCCCAGTACAAGGTAGGTGGCCAGCCTGGGGAATATCCAATCCTTTACATCCGCGCCGGGGTCGACCCAAAACACCGCACCGACGCCGAACAGGACCAGCGCGGTCAGAAGGTCTCGGTCAAGTAATCTTCGCATACCGCCTCCTAATCCGATCCGGCCACGGCCGCTGCCCGGCTCTTGAGCGAATCGCTCGCGCGTGCCTGCGCCCGGTCTTTCCTGCGTGACAAGGCCACAAAGAAAATTGAGAGAACCGTGACCGTGATGAGGATGATGTTAACTGTACCGGTGAAGAAGACATTGCCGATTGAAGTTGCATCGGAGATATACAGTGCCTGAACAAGCGAGGGTTCAATGATGGGACCCAGAATCAAACCTAACCCGATGGGGCCGGCATGGAAGCCCAGCCGCCTGACAAGAAAAACGAACACCCCGATCCCAAGCATGATGTACACATCGAAAATATTGTTCCGAATCGCATAGGCTCCGATCACGGCCAACAGCATGATCAGGGGGGCCAGAAGCCGCAGGGGAATAAGGATGATCCGGACCAGAAAAGGCGCAAACAGGCTGCCAAGGATGAACGTCACAATTCCGGCCAGGAACAATGACCAACCGAAGGTATATACGAGTGTTCCGTCGCTCTGGAAAAGTTCCGGGCCAGGGTTCAAGCCGCGCAGCATGAGTGCGCCCGCGATGACTGCCGCGGGCGATGAGCCCGGAATACCCAGTGTGACCAACGGGATCATTGCTGCTGGAGCCGCTGCGTTATTCGCGATCTCTGATGCGGTCACGCCACGCAGGTCTCCTTTTCCATACTGGCTTTTATCCTTACTCCAGCGCACCGCCTCGCTGTATGAAACCAATGCGGCGATGGGGCTGCCGGCGCCAGGAAGAATTCCGATGAAGGTGCCGATCAGTGCTGAGCGAATGCAGTGCACCGGATGCGCGAGCACCTTTGATATCGTCTTCAGGGTTTGGCCCCTTTGGGGTTTGTACTCGGCGATATATTCTTTTTTTCGCAACGAGGCGATCATGGAAAGAACCTGCGGTACGGCAAAGACGCCGATCAGACCTGCGACCAGGGAGACGCCGCCACGAAACTCCGGAATGCCAAAGGTGAAACGCGACAGCTCATTGCCATGACTGATCCCGACAGAACTGATCAGCAGACCGATTGCCCCGCCGGCGAGACCCTTCAAAATGGAGTCGCCCGCAAGACTGCCAATAATAGTCAGAGCAAAAATCCCCAGCCAGAAGAATTCAGGCGGGCCGAATTTAAGTGCAATCGCCATCATCGGCCAGGCGAGCAGCAGATAAAACGTGGCGCCAAATATAGTCCCGAAAGCCGAACTGAAGCAGGCGGCAACGATCGCCTCATGTCCGCGTCCCTGCAGGGTCATGGGATGGCCGTCGAAAGCGGTGGCCATCGCACCCGGTGTCCCCGGCGTATTAACGAGCACCGCCGGTATGGCGTCAGAAAACATCGCGCAAACATAAAGGCCACCCAACATGGCGATGCCTGCGCCAGTTGGCAAAGCAAATGTGAAGGGCACGATCAATGCCGTGCCCATCGTGGCTGTGAGACCCGGAAGAGTGCCGACCACCATGCCGATCATGACTCCCACGGTGAGCCAGAACAGGTAGGACGGCGTGAGTGCCAGCATCAGACCTTCGATCACTGAAATACTCCTAAAAGCATTGCCGCTTTTGTTATCCGGGAAGCTCCCCAAGAGCGTACACCCTCGCGCGCAGGGGGGAGGTAAAAGTCCAGGGAAATAGTCTACTTCATGCTACGCAAACAGGCTGTCCCGACATCACGACTTCCGATGCGAGGACAGCCTGGAATCCAAAAGCCGCTATTTAGAGAATTTTTTTACCGCAGCTTCGACATATGCCTTGGCTTCGGCCGGGGTCTGTCGCATAGGCGACAGGCCGTTTTTTATCAGCAAATCCCGGACTTTTGGATCGGCGGTTGCCTTATGAAGCGCAGCGTTCAGAATCGCGATGCGGTCAGCTGGCGTGCCTGGAGGCGCCATGACGCCCCAAGTCGTCGTGTAGGTCCACTTCGGCTCATTCGGCACGCCCGGCAGCGCTCCTGAGGACTCCGGTCCGGCGACTACGAGTGTATCCACTGTTGCACGATGCCTGACTGCATGCGAGGAGGCCGTCATTCCGGCATCAACGTGTTTGCCCTGCAGCATAGGCATCATCTTTCCGACGCCTCCCGAGACAGGCACATAGGTGGTTTTTATCCCCAGTATTTCGGCGAGCTCAGCAAAATTCGCCGCGCCGGTGCTGCCGACTCCCGCTACCGTAAGCTTGCCCGGATTTGCCTTGGCGGCGGCGACGAAATCAGCAAGGGATTTGTACTTGCTGCCCTTGGGAACCATGAGGGCGCCCAACGCCCTTTCAGTCATCCCGATATAGGAAAATTCACCCGGCTTGAAGCCGACATCATCTCCCTTGGAAGCAATAACAATGTTCGGAACGACCACGTTGCTAATCGTATAGCCATCCGGCTTCGAGCGCCAAAGCTCGTTGAACCCGACTGCGCCACCCCCGCCGGTCTTGTAGACGATCTGGATACTGACACCGAGTGCTTTTTCCAGACCGGGCTGGAGCCGACGCGCCTGCTGATCGGAACCGCCACCCGGAGAGTACGGAACGATGAATGTGATGGGATTATCAGGGTAGCCGGCCGCGCTGGCACCGCCAGCGATGATCGCCAAGATTACGCCAGCGACGGCACCCAGAACCCCGCCACGGAAATAATTAGATTTTTTTGTCATTGCTTCCTCCAGTCGTTGAAATTTCAATCACCGTCGAGACGGGGTCGTTTCTTCATCTCCATTTCGCATTCGATTACGCAGTTCAAAGGTGAAGCTTGGTATATGCAGTTGTAATCGCCCATAAACTATATGTTGTTGTTCTTTTTATATGACGCTGCTCTATGTATGACAGCGGTCAGTGGAGAAGTTCCCGCCGATTTTGGCGGAAAATTTTTTATACCTCTAAAATCTTTCGATGTAAAACTATGATTTATATACATATCAAGCGATATTCGACTCGGATTGCGGAATTTCTCCCGCCCATTGAAATCGGCAGACAAGCGGTCCTTGAGGCATGCGTTTTGCTCGAACAAGGACGGAGATAGAGCCCGAATACACCCTCAGTCTTACGCCGAAGCAAAATAGTTCGGGCGATAAACAACGACTTTTTGGAATCACTAAATGAGGCGATCGTTATCTACGTAGCTCATCAGTGCATGGTGCAAGATATGCTGTTTACAACAGCGCAGCGCGATATAGAAAATTCAGAGTAGACGCTTAACGCAACAGCGCTCCCGCACATCCTGCTTCGGCGGATTTTTTTGCTTCGACTATGTTCGCAATGGGTCGAAACGAACGTTCGGCTCAAATACTGCGCAACTCACCTGACCCCGCTGCTGCCCGATTCAGCCGATCCCGAATCGCAAACCATTCCGCAGCCTCCGGCGGCTGCTCGACCAGGATCGCATCACAACCCGCATGATCCAGTTCGCGCAGATTGGCATAAAGTTCATGCGCATAACCCGCGGGGTCAGCGGGTGCGGCCACCCACACCAGCCCATCGAGTACCGGCCGCAGCGCGGAACGTGCCAGCACCGCAACGCGTTTGCCCTGCTTCATCAGACTGCGCGCGAGTTCGACGACGAGATCGGCTTCCATCAGCATCAGCGGCGTCTGCGGCGCGTAGTGTTTTTCCAGAGAGCCGGACACGCGCGGTGCGCTGGCATCGGGTGCGGCCAGCGGCGCACCGAGCACGGCTTCGAGTTGTTGCGGTGTGATCCAGCCCGGGCGCAGCAAAGTTGGCGTTGCGCGCGAGCAGTCGACGATGGTGGATTCGATGCCAACGTCCGACGCTCCGCCGTCGAGCACGCAGGCGACGGTGTCGCCGAATTCTTCGCGCACATGTTCGGCAGTCGTTGCCGACACCCGACCGAAGCGGTTGGCTGAAGGGGCGGCAACGCCGCCGCCGAACGCGCGCAGCAGTTGCTGCGCCACCAGATGCGACGGCACGCGGATCGCCACGGTGTCCTGGCCGCCGGTGATGACATCAGGCACGCGCGCGTGGCGTTTCAATACCAGTGTCAGCGGACCAGGCCAGAATTTTTTGGCGAGCACGTGTGCCGCAGGCGGAATCTCGCGCGCCCAGTTGGCGAGCTGCACGGCATCGGCGACGTGCACGATCAGCGGATGATCGGCGGGCCGGCCCTTGGCGGCGAAGATTTTGCGCACGGCTACAACATTCGACGCATCGGCACCGAGGCCGTAAACGGTCTCGGTGGGGAATGCGACGAGTTCGCCGGCCTTGAGCTGGGCGACGGCGCGGGCGATGTCGGCTTTGGATACAGTAAGTGTCATGGTGCAAGTATGCGGCAGCGCAACAAAATAATCAATAAAATCAACTACTTACAATTAACTGCGCCTGATGGCGTCATCGAGCTGTTTGATCTGCCCAATGATGGCGACCAGTTGCTCGCCATTCGCCGTCAGCGCGTATTCGGTGCGCGGCGGGACTTCCGCATAGACCTGTTTATCGAGCAGGCCGTAGCCGGTCAGCTTGCGCAGGCGTTCGGACAACACTTTGGTGGAGATGCCTGCGATATGGCGTTCCAGTGCGCCGGGGCGCGACACGCCGGCAGCCACCGCCTGCAACACCGATACCGACCATTTGCAGCCCACCACATCTTCCAGTTGCCGGTAGCTGGAGGCGGCAGCCGCTGAAATTGTTTTTGTGTTTGTATTCTTCAAATTACACCAAAAAGTGCCCGGGGTTCCGGAAAGTGCCTTCTATGCGCGCACTGCCATGCTTCCTACCATGCGCTTGTGCATGTGGCACATCCCGTAACCGATAAAGGAGCAACTCATGAAAACCAAGGCCATTTTCTACCATGCCGGATGCCCCGTGTGTGTTGAAGCTGAGCAGAGCGTAGCGCATGCGATCGATCCCGCGAAGTACGATGTTGAAGTCGTACATCTGGGCACCGACAAGTCGCGCCTGAAAGAAGCCGTTGCTGCCGGGGTCAAATCCGTGCCGGCACTGGTGCTGGACGGTGCGCCGTTTCACATCAACTTTGGCGCAGGTATCGAAGCGCTGAAATAACCGTAACGCGGGAGCATTTGTTGTGAAGCAGACGCCCCTGCCTTATGCCGCCCGCTGTTCAGCCGGGCATCGTCAGGGGTTTGAACTGTTTGCTCAGTTTCAAACCCTGCGATTGATAATTGGAGCCGATATTCACGCCGTAGATTTTTTCGGGTTCACCCAACAGGCGTTCGTAGATCAGCCGGCCGACCTCCTGGCCGTGTTCGATCATGAACGGCACGTCATGGGAGCGCACTTCGAGCACCGCGCGCGCGCCCGTCAGGTTGCTGGCGCCGTAACCGAAACCGGGATCAAAGAAGCCGGCGTAGTGGATGCGGAATTCGCCGACCGACGGGTCGTAGGGCACCATCGATGCGGCGTGGCTGTTGGGGATGCGCACGCGTTCGCGCGACACCAGGATGTAGAAGTCGTCCGGGCTCAGCACCAGACTGCGGTCGGCGTTGCGCGCAATGGGTTCCCAGAAATCCAGCGGGTCGTAGTGATTGATTTTTGACAGATCGATCAAGGGCGCGTGGTGTTTGGCGCGGTAACCGATGACGCCGTTGCTGGCGTCGCCTTCGAGGTCCACCGATATCCACAGGCCGTTCTTGATCATCGCCGGCAGCGGCACCTCGGTATCGGAGTAGACCAGCTTCATCGTCTGGTCAAGCTCGGTCAACTTGGTGTCGGATGGCGGCGGATTGCCGCGCACAAACCGGATCTGGTTCAGCCGCGTGCCCTGCTGCGCCAGCACGCTGAAGGTGTGCGGCATGATTTCCACATACAGTTTGCCCTTGTAGCCCGCGGCCACGCCTTCGAATTCGGCGCCGCAGTCGGTGATCAGCCGCGTGAAGATGTCGAGCCGCCCGGTGGAGCTTTTCGGATTGGCGTAACCCGCAATGTCGGCGGGCAGCTTCAGCTCTTCCATCAGCTCGGCAATATAGACACAACCTTTCTCGAGCACGACGGGTCTAGTCAAGTCAATCTGGTGCATTTTCAGGCGGTCGATTTTCGCCTGCACCGTCGATGCCTTGCCCGGCAGGAAACTCGCGCGCACCCGCCACGCCACCTTGCCGAGCCGCAGATCAAGACTCGCCGGCTGGATCTGCGAGGCATCGACGCCGCCTTCGGCGGTAATGCGGCCGCCGTCAATCAGCTTGGCGATGTCGCGGTCGGGCAGGATGCCGGTGGTCACGCCGTCAGCAGACGGCGGGGTCTCCAGTTCTGTGAACAGCTTGCCGGCGCCGCGGTTCATCTCAGTTTCCTTCATTTTCCGGTCAGCATGCGTTGCGCCTCACGGTACTTGGCAGCCGTTTTCGCCAGCACGTCAGCAGGCAGGCGCGGTGCAGGGGCTTTCTTGTTCCAGGGCTGGGTTTCCAGCCAGTCGCGCACGAACTGCTTGTCGAAACTTGGCGGGCTGATGCCGGTCTGGTATTCCGCGGCAGGCCAGAAGCGCGAGGAGTCCGGTGTCAGCGCCTCGTCGATCAG
>JBBKXO010000310.1:0-5591 GCA_037969525.1 Burkholderiales bacterium
TTTCAAGGTCAGCCAGATACCCACCGGCAGCAGGATGGCATCGTCGAGCAGACCGAGTACGGGAATGAAGTCCGGGATCAGGTCGATCGGGCTGAAGGCGTAGGCGACCACCAGCACGGCGGATATTTTGGCGATCAGCGGCGTTTGAGGATGACGATAGGCAAACCACAGTGTCACCACATCGCGCTTCAGTAGCCGCGCCCATTCTTTCAGGCGCTTGAACATCAGACACTGCGCAGCGCTGCGGGCACCGCCCACAGGTCATGGGCATCGGACTTCGTGACCTTGACGCGGGTGAATTCACCGGGTTTGAGTTTTGCGCCCTGACGTATAAATACGCGGCCGTCGATTTCCGGCGCATCGGCAGACGAGCGCGCGATGGCGCCGTTGGTGCCGACTTCGTCCACCAGCACGGTGAGGACCTGGCCGACGCGGCGCTTGAGCCGTGCCGTGCTGATTTTTTCCTGGACCGCCATGAAACGGGCGCGCCGATCCTCCTTGAGGCCTTCGGGCAGCGGATCGGGCAGGGCATTGGCCGCTGCGCCTTCGACCGGCGAGTAGGCAAAGCAGCCGACGCGGTCGAGCTGGGCTTCTTCCAGAAACGCCAGCAGCGCTTCGAACTCAGCCTCGGTTTCGCCGGGAAAGCCGACGACAAAGGTACTGCGGATGGTGATGTCGGGGCACACGGCGCGCCAGTCACGGATGCGTTTCAACGTGCCTTCCGTGTTGGCCGGGCGTTTCATCAGTTTGAGGATACGCGGGCTGGCGTGCTGGAACGGCACATCGAGGTAGGGCAGCAGTTTGCCGTCGGCCATCAGCGGGATGACTTCGTCGACATGCGGATAGGGGTACACATAATGCAGCCGCACCCAGACGCCGAGTCCGGTGAGCGCACGCACCAGTTCGGTCATGCGCGTTTTCAGCGGTCGCCCGTTCCAGAAGCCGGTGCGGTATTTGACGTCGACACCATAGGCGCTGGTGTCCTGCGAAATCACCAGCAGTTCCTTTACGCCGGCATTGACCAGGTTCTGCGCTTCCTGCATTACGTCGCCGATGGGACGGCTCACCAGGTCGCCGCGCATCGAAGGGATGATGCAGAAGGTGCAGCGGTGATTGCAGCCTTCGGAAATCTTCAGGTAGGCGTAGTGCCGCGGCGTCAGGCGTATGCCCTGCGGCGGAATCAGGTCGGTGTGCGGATCGTGGGGCTGCGGCAGGTGCGTGTGCACCGCCTCCATCACCGCGGCGGTGGCATGGGGGCCGGTAACGGCGAGCACCTTGGGATGGGTTTCGCGCACGATGTCGCCCTTGGCGCCGAGGCAGCCGGTGACGATGACGCGGCCGTTTTCCGCGAGCGCTTCGCCGATGGCGTCCAGCGATTCCTCGACCGCGGCGTCGATGAAGCCGCAGGTGTTGACGACAACCAGGTCGGCATCGGCATAGGTGGGTGAGACGATGTAGCCCTCGGCCCGCAACTGGGTGAGGATATGTTCGGAGTCGACCAGTGCCTTGGGGCAGCCAAGCGAAACGAAACCGACTTTGCGCGGAGGAGTGGGCACAGCTGAAATTCAGTAGGGGTTACGGGATAACGGGCGCGAACTGCGGGGTATTACGACTTCGGTTCTTCACCGTCTTTCGGAGCTTCTTCGGCGCCGGGAAAACCGGGGAAGGGGAAGTTGCCCCACAGATTGCGGGTCTGCGTGGTGAGCTGGTTCTGCATGTCGAGGAAGGTGCGCGCACTTTGCTCCAGGTAGCGGCCCATCAGGCCCTGCATCGCCGGGCCCTGCATCTTGACGAACTCATTCCAGGTTTCGGAATTGAGCATCGGGTTTTTGCCATACACCTGGCGTGACTGGTCCTGCAGCTTGTTCTGGATCTGCATGAAGGTCTCAATGTTCTTTTCCAGATAGCCGCCCATCATGCCCTGCATGGCGTTGCCGTAAAAACGGATGATCTGCGACAGCGAGTCGCTGGTGAACATCGGCGAGCCGGCGGATTCTTCTTCCAGAATGATCTGCAGCAATATGCTGCGCGTCAGGTCGTTCTTGGACTTGGCATCCTCGACCTTGAAATCTACATTTTCCAGCACCAGCTTCTTGACGTCAGCGAGCGTGATGTAGCTGCTGGTCTCCGTGTCGTAGAGCCTGCGGTTCGGATACTTCTTGATCGTACGGGCCGGTGCGCTCATGGGATATTCCGAAAAGTAGGTTTGAGATTCTCTCACAGCATATGCTGCATTGCAACTATGAAAATTAAAAAATATCAATTAAATCAATAATGTATGCCTTTTCCTCATGCTGCATAAGCGCCACGCAGGGCCGGCGTACGATCTACCGATGTGGGCTAGTAAAATACTCCCTCACAGGGCGCAGATTCCCCGCGCCATGTCCATCATCACCATTGCATGGAGGCACTCATGACCAAGACACCCGATCCCATCGCCGATTTCACCCAGAAGGCCACCGAGACAGCGATGAAACTGACCCAGCTGTCGATGGAGCAAGGCGAGCAGATGCTGAAGCTGCAGATGAATGCCATGCGCGGCATGCTCAATGACAGCGTGTCCGCGGCGCATGCTTTGCTGGAGGCGCGCGATCCACAGCAGTGGAGTGCGCTGCAGGAGAGCAACATGCGCGACATGACGCAGCGGCTGACCGAGTATTCGCAAAGCATCCAGGAACTGGCGGGCAAGAACCAGAAGGTCATCGGCGAGGTCATGGAAACCCGGCTCAACGCGATGAATGAGCAATGTCAGACGCTGGTCGACGCCATGGCGGCAGCGGCCCCGCCCGGGTCGGCGCCCGCCTTCAACGCGATGAAGCAGTCGTTGACTGCAGCCAATCTGCTGGTCGATACCATGTCGAAAGCAGCTGAGCAGGTTGCGAAGTCGGCAGAATCGACAATCAAGGGGGCGGCGGATACGACCAAAGGCGGCAAAGGCGGCAAACGCGCTACCTGAACGGGAGCGGGCCGGCCGCGGAATCCCGGATAGTACGGAGTCATGAAAATGCCCGCCGGGCTGGTGCCGGGCGGGCATTTTTATCGCGGGTGCGTACGGCGCGTAGCGGATAACGCTTATTGCATGTGCTGGCCGCCGTTGATGGCGATGTTGGCGCCGGTGACGAAGGCGGCTTCTTCCGAGCACAGATAGGCTACGAGGCCGGCGACTTCCTCGGGTTTGCCCAGCCGGCCGATGGGGATCTGCGGAATGATCTTGGTATCCAGCACTTCCTTGGGAATGGCCATGACCATTTTGGTGCCTATGTAGCCGGGCGAGATGGTGTTGACCGTGACCCCTTTGCGCGCATATTCAAGGGCGGCAGCCTTGGTGAAGCCGTGCATGCCGGCCTTGGCCGCCGAGTAATTGGTCTGGCCGAATGCACCTTTCTGGCCGTTGACCGACGACACATTGATGACCCGCCCCCAGCTGCGCTCGGCCATGCCGTCGATCACCGGCTTGGTCATGTTGAACACGCTGTCGAGGTTGGTTCTCATCACGGCATCCCAGCCGTCCTTTTCCATTTTTCGGAACGTGGTGTCGCGAGTGATGCCGGCATTGTTGACCAGTACGTCGACCGGGCCGATATCCTTGACGATCTGCGCGATGGCTTTCTGGCAGGAGTCGTAATCGGCGACATCCACCGGAACCGCGCGGAAGTCGTGACCCTGCTGCTTCATTTCAGCCAGCCACTCGCTGTGTTTTTTGTTGCCTGGAGAATAGGTGGCAACCACCTGATAACCCATTTTCGAGAGTTTCATGCAGATGGCCTCTCCCAGACCCCCCATCCCGCCGGTGACTACTGCAACCCGTGCCATGTCCACCTCCATATTGTTGTGTAGTGTTTTTTTAATTTAACAGCAAATCGGCGATCCGGATATTGGTGGCCGAAAATTCATGCGTTTTTAGCTCCGACTTTCACCTTGACGTAACGGCCTGGTGCCGGTTCGATTGCCGGGTAAGTTGCATTGCCGCAATCGGCAGGGGCGGCGACTTGCGCGCCCCCGTGCTGCGCCAGCCATGCTGACCAATGTGTCCACCAGCTGCCCGGATGCGAAGCAGCGCCTTCCAGCCAGGCATCGGCTGCGGGCGGCAGCTTTTCGTTGATCCAGTGATTGCGCTTGTTGCGTTTGGCCGGATTGATGACGCCCGCGATATGGCCGCTGGCCGCGAGCACGAATTCCATGGGTCCGCTGAGCAGGCCGGTTGTCGCATATGCCGTGCGCCAGGGCACGATGTGATCCTCGCGTGCGGCGAGCACGTAGGCCGGCATGTCTATGGTGGCGAGGTCGATGGCAACACCACACATGTTCAGTTTTCCGGGTACGCGCAGATTGTTTTCGAGATAAGTATTGCGCACGTAGTAGGCGTACATGGTGCCCGGCAGGTTGGTGCTGTCACTGTTCCAGTAGAGCAGGTCAAAGGCCGCCGGCGTGCGGCCCTTCAGATAATTATTGACCACGTACGGCCAGATCAGGTCGTTGGCGCGCAGGCTGGCGAAAGTCAGCGCGAGTTCGCGCCCGTGCAGCACGCCATCCTGGGCGATTTCGGTTTCCCGGGTGCACACATACGCATCATCGATGAACACGCTCAGTTCGCCGGTGTCGCTGAAATCAAGCATGGTGGTGAGTAAGGTCAAGCTGGCCACCGGGTCTTCGCCGCGCGCGCGCAGCACCGCCAGCGCGCAGGCCAGCAGCGTGCCGCCGACACAGAATCCCAGCGCATTGACCTGGGGGGTGTTGCAGATGTCCTGCGCTACCGCGATGGCGCGCATGACCCCGTGTTCCAGATAGTTGTCCCACGTCGCCTTGCCCATTTCTGCCGGCATGTTGCGCCACGACACCATGAATACCGTGTGCCCAGCCGCCACGGCATGCTGCACATAGGAATTGTCGGGTTGCAGGTCGAGGATGTAGTACTTGTTGATGCAGGGCGGCACCATCACCAGCGGGCGTTCATGCACCGTGGTGGTCTGCGGCTGGTACTGCAGCAGCTGCATGAAATCGTTTTCGTAAACCACCGCGCCCGGCGAGATGGCCAGATTGCGGCCGACTTCGAAGGCGGTCGGGTCGGACATGGATACCAGGCCCTTGTCGATGTCGGCGGCGAGATTCTTCCGGCCCTGGTTGATGCTGTCGCCGCCGGTGGCGGCCGCCAGCTTGATCGCTTCGGGATTGCTCCAAGGAAAATTGGCCGGCGACAGCGCATCGATCAACTGCCGTGTGTAGAACTCGAGCTTGTGTTTGGCGTGGGCCTCGAGCTTTGCTGATGTGGTCAGTTCTTCCAGCCAGCGCGCCGACAGCAGGTAGGAATGCGCCAGATAGCTGTAATAAGGTTCCTGCCATTCCGGTGCGCTGAAACGACGGTCGGCGGGCGGTGCCGGGAGTGTGGTGTCGGCATCCTTGGCGCCGCCGGCATAGGTTTGCCAAAGCGTCAGGTGATCGCGGTAATAGCGGTTGTTCAGCTCGGACCAATGTCCGCTGTCGGCAGCCATGCCGGTGCTCAGCAGTTGCATCATCGCGGTGGCATCGGGCAGGGCCTGCGCGGATCCCAGCTTGTCTGCGGCGCCGGCGAGCAGCAAGCGCTGCAGTTCGGC
>JBBKXO010000311.1:0-4318 GCA_037969525.1 Burkholderiales bacterium
GGTTATGACCCGCAGCGCGACTTTGTACCGGTCACGCTGATCGGCCATCTGCCGTACATACTCGCCGTGCACCCCGCGGTAGCCGCTAACAACCTGCAGGAATTCATAGCCCTGGCCCGCGCCAAGCCGGGACAGTTGCGTTACACCACCGTCGGCAACGCCAGCATGGCGCGCCTGGGCGGAGAGCTGCTGTCGACGTTGACGGGAATCCAGCTCATACCCGTTGCTTACAAGAGTTCCGCGCAATCGGTGATCGACACCATCGGCGGCCGCATTGAACTGCAGTTCGGCACGATGGCGCCGGTATTGCCGCATGTGCGTGCCGGCAGGTTGCGACCGCTGGCAGTTACCAGCGGCAAGCGCGCGCCGGCATTGCCCGACGTGCCGACCGTACAGGAAGCCGGCGTCAAGAATTTCGAGGTCACTCTGTGGCTGGCGGTATTTGCACCGGTGCAGACGCCGCGCGCCATCATCACCCGGCTGAATCAGGAATTTGCGACCGCCATCAGCACGCCCCAGGTGCGCGATGCGCTGCTGACCCAGGGTCTGCAGCCGGAAACCACCACTTCCGCTGCATTCGCCAAACATCTCAGCGCGGAAATCACCAAATGGCGCGAAGTCGCGCGCAAGGCCAATCTGAAGCCGGAATGAACACGATCCAGCTTTTGCGCTAAAATTTGCAATTAACCGACATAGGGGAATCAATCATGGCTGAAGAAGCAAAGATCCACAGTTACGACAAGTTCAAGCATTCCACAGTGGTGCAGCTGCGCGAAATCGCCAAGGGTATCGAGCACGAAGCGCTCAAAGGCTATACGCAACTCAACAAGGATCATCTGATCACCGCGCTATGCAAGGCGCTGAACCTGGAAACCCACGCGCATCACGAGGCACGCGGCATAGACAAATCCAAGTACAAGGCCGAGCTGAGAGCACTGAAAAAGGAACGTCAGGCGGCGCTTGAAGCTCACGACCACGAAAAACTGCACGTGATCCGCCGGCATCGCCACAGCCTGATGCACCGCATCCGCGCCGCCACAGTCTGAGCCTGTGTCCCGGCGTGGCGTATGCAAAACGCGCCGGGAAGTCACTACCGTTACGACTCTTTCTCCGCATCCAGATGGGCGTCCGGTTCCACACCCATCAGCCGCAGCGCCCAGGCCGAAAGGAAACCGATCACCAGAGGCCACCATTCGTGCAGCATCAGGGCCAGTCCTGCAGCCATGGCATACGTGGCGGCGAGCAGCAGCGCGCCAGGATGACGACGCTGCCACCAGGTAAACAACAGGGCCGCCGCGAGCAACAGGAAGATCGCGGAAAAAAGATAAATGACTATGGACATGATTTCAGATTCCGTTGCACCGAAGTCATACGCCCGCCACGACATTATGGCCAGCGCTTCAGCTTATAAAGAATTATCTCCCGACAGGCGCCTGATTTGAAGGCCGACACGCCCAAACGCGCTCTGTCCACGTGCTGTGCGGCGCACACGCTGCACGACGGTCTGTCTGATCTGACCTATGTGCTGCTGCCTTTGCTGGCGCAGACCTTTGGTCTTTCACTGGCACAGGTCGGCATGATACGCGCTGCACACCGCGCTGCCATGGCCACGTTCCAGATTCCGGCCGGCCTGGTTGCCGAGCGCTTCGGCGAGCGCAACCTGCTCGCCTGCGGCACCGCCATCGCCGGCGCCGCTTTTGTCGGCCTGGGATATGCGTCGGGATTCTGGATGATCCTGACCGCATTGTTCTTTGCCGGTGTCGGTTCGGCGGTACAGCACCCCTTGTGCTCCACCATCATTTCCAACGCGTACCCCGGTGCCGGCCGCCGCGCCGCACTGGGTACCTACAACCTGTTTGGCGATGTCGGCAAGTTTGCCTTCGGTGGATTGTTGAGTCTGTTGCTGTTGACCGGCATGTCCTGGCAGGGCCCGGTCGTGGCCTATGGCATCACCGGCATGGCCATCGCGGTGGCGACATTTTTCTGGATCGCTGGTCGCAAGGCAGCTTTCCCAGCGGCGCCTGTCCGTGATTCTGGCAAACGCAAAGGCGGCTGGGGCATCCGTAACCGCCGCGGTTTCCTGGCCTTGTGCCTGATTGAACTGGTCGACAGCAGCACACGGGTCGGATTCCTGACACTGATCGCCTTCCTGATGATCGAAAAGGGATTGCCCACCGGCTGGGCCGCACTGTCCGTGCCGCTGATACTGGTCGGTGGCATGGCCGGAAAACTCGCCTGCGGTCTGCTGGCGGAACGCGTCGGCATTGTCCGCACCATTGTCATTACCGAAATTTTGACCGCTGCGGGCATCCTGCTGACCGTTGCCGTGCCCGCACAAGCGGCTATCCTGCTGCTGCCACTGCTGGGTGTCGTGCTGCAAGGCACGTCCTCCGTGCTCTATGCCACTACGGGTGACCTGGTGGAGCCCGACCGCCTGCCGCGGGCCTTTGGGTTGATTTACACGCTCGGCTCAGTGTGCGGCATTGCGGCACCGCTGGGCTATGGACTTTTTGGTGACCACTTCGGCGTAGCGAGTGCAATTGCAGTGATGGGGCTGGTGATACTGCTGACGCTGCCGTTGTGTGCGGTACTGCGCCCGACGATAACTGCCGAACCGATCAGGATCTGATGCGCGGCATCATGGGCCGGTTGTCAGTACCCGTGCCAACAGCAGCTTGAACATTCATAATAGAAACAACCGAACCCGTGAGGAGAGCCGCCATGGCCAAGCAACGCATCAGTTACGTAGCGCTGGATAATATGACGCCGGATATGCGCGCCGAAATGGAGCGCTGCGCACGTGAGGGCACCCCGCGTCCGGAAAGTACCGCTGTACGCGCCCACGTCCCCGCTTGTTTCTGGTTTTTCGCCAACTCATGGAACGACATCTTCCGCACCGGCATCCTCGATCATGCCATCAAGGAGGTCTGCCGCATCTACGTCTCGCGTTCGGTGGTCTGCGAATTCTGCGGCAACCAGCGTTCCATTCGCGGGCAGCAAGCCGGCGTCAACGAGGGGCAGGTGGACGACCTGATGAATTTCGAAAAGTCGGTGAACTACGACGAGCGCCAGAAGGCCGCGCTGGCCTATGCCGAAGCCATCGTCTGGCGCACTGACACCGAGGATGCGTTCTGGGAACGCATGCACCAGCATTTCAACGAACCGGAACTCGTTGAGCTCGGCTGCGCGATCGGCCTGACCCTGGGACAGCAAAGCTGGTTAAGATTGCTCAACATTGATCATCATCAGGTCATGGCCGGCACTGCCGGCTCCATGGCACCGGGATTTGAAACACCTGAAGCACTCGCCCGCTCCAAGACTGCTCCCGATTACTGGGCCAAACGTCCGGCTGCCGCCAGGAAAAGCGTCGCCTGATCACTACAACAATCAGGAATCGGCATGTTAAATCTGAACGGCAAAGTCGCGATCATCACCGGCGCCGGCACGGTGGGCCCGGGCTGGGGCAATGGCAAGGCAACCGCCGTGCTGCTGGCGCGTCAGGGGGCACAGGTTTTTGGCACTGACATCAATCCCGAAGCCGTGGCAGAGACTTGCGCCATCATCAACAAGGATGGCGGAAGCTGCGTCGCATACGGCTGCGACATGACCGACTCGGTTGCCGTTAAAGCAGCCGTCGATGCCTGCCTGGAGCGCTACGGACGCATCGACATCCTGGTCAACAATGTTGGCGGTTCAGCCCCCGGCGATCCGGTGAGCATGAGCGAGGAAGTCTGGGATCGCCAGGTGGACCATAATCTCAAGACCGCCTTCCTCGGCTGCAAACACGTGCTGCCAGTGATGGAAAAACAGGGCAGCGGCGCCATTGTCAACGTGTCATCAGTCGCCGGCTTCAGCCATCAGGTCGATGGCCGGGTGCATATTGCGTACAGCGCAACCAAGTCCGGATTGCTGGGATTCACCCGCGCCACCGCCATCGCCTACGTCAAAAAAGGCATACGCTGCAACATGGTGGTACTCGGCACCATGCATACGCCGCTGGTCGAGGAACGCCTGATGAAACAACTGGGCCCTGCAGCAGCAGCCGACCTCGTCGCCAAACGACATGCCGCCGTGCCGATCGGCCGCATGGGTGATGCCTGGGACACCGCGCATGCCGTGCTGTTTCTGGTGTCTGACGAAGCACGCTACATTACGGCCACCCAGCTCGTGGTCGATGGCGGTCTCACCGCCGCGCGGCCCGGCTGACCGGTCGAAGGGCTCATCTACATAAAAAATGGTTGCCGCCAGGCACCCACAGTAAGTCACATCGTAAGCCCGTAGCCCGTAGGCTGGGGTGAGCCTGCGAACCCCAGCGCCG
>JBBKXO010000312.1:0-6349 GCA_037969525.1 Burkholderiales bacterium
GGATCACGGTATCGACATCCACCGTCACCACGTCGCCCGGCACCACGGTTCTGCTGCCGCTTTTCGCCGCCAGTATTTTTTCGGCGATGGTCATGCCCATATGCGTGGCCCTCGTCTCAGCTAATGGTGTACTTGCGTTCCATTTCGTCCAGCACCTTCATGCCCATCAGGTCATTGAGTTCCTCGAATCCGACCTGCAGGTCGGTGCGATCGACGACGATATTTTTGCCGACCACCTCCTCCTTGAATACGTCCAGCGCGTTCATCATGCCGCGCAGCGCGGCAGTGGTCAGCAGGCGGGGATAACTGACCGCGGCAACGCCGATGTCCTGCAGTTGTTTCGGTGACATCAGCGGCGTGGTCTTGCGCGGCCGCATGCCCAGCCCCATGTTGACGATCAGTGGCTTGGGCACGTTCTTGGCGACCTTGGCAATGTCCTCTTTCGACAACAGCGCATCGGCATACATCACGTCCGCGCCCGCCTCGGCATACAGGTTCAGGCGGCGGATTGCTTCGTCCACGCCATGCGGCCCGGCAGCATCGGTGCGCGAGACAATGACAAAATCGTGGTCGCGGCGCGCGTCCACTGCGGCCTTGACCTTCTGCACCATTTCCTCGGCAGGTATGCACGCTTTGCCGGCCATATGACCGCACCGCTTGGGCCATACCTGGTCCTCGATCATCAGCGCCGCCATGCCCGCCTTCTCGAAGGCACGCACGACAAAATGCACGGTCATCGCATTGCCATAACCGGTGTCGGCATCGGCGCGCAACAACAGGTCGGTGCAGTCGGCCAGGCGCCGTGCGTTGTTGAGATTTTCCTCGAAAGTCATGACTCCGCGGTCGGCCCATCCCATGCGACTTTCGGATACGCCGGCACCGGAGATCGCCGCGGTTTTAAAACCCGCGTGCTCGACCAGGCGCACGCTGTAGCCGTCATAAACTCCAGGCTGGATCAGGATTTCCGGCGCATCGATCAGCGCCTTGAATTGTTTGCCTCTGCTGGTCATGGCATTCTCCGGTTAACGGTGCAGCGCTGCGCCTTGAAAGACGCACTACACACCCATCAGTCGCTTTTGAAATTTTTTTACCGTTGCAGGCGTGACAACGGGAGCATATCCGCAGCGTGGTATCAATATCCGCCGGATCCTGCGGCACAAACCCGAATTGCCACGATTGATCAGGGTTGGGAATGGAAGGTGTAAGTGTTCTTGCCCTGTTTTTTTGCCGCATACATTGCAATGTCAGCGCTTTTGAGCAGCGCATCCGGAGTACGCCCATCCTGCGGAAAAACCGCGATACCGATGCTGATCGTCACCACGACATCCCGGCCATCCACCTTATAGGGCGCGGCTACCGCATTCAACATGCGCTGGGCCACCAGCGCGGAATTCACCGGCTCGGCAATTTTGGACAGCAATATGGTGAACTCATCGCCGCCCAGCCGTGCAATCCGGTCTTCATTTTCCAACAGCTGTCCGCGTCCTATGCTGTCATCCTCGCGCAGCGTATCGCGCAGCCTGCGGCTAACTTCCTTCAGCAACAGGTCCCCGGCAGCATGGCCCAACGCGTCGTTGACCTCCTTGAAGCCGTCGAGATCGACGAACATCACCGCGAGGATCTCCTTGTGCCGAGTGGCATGGGCAACTGCCCGGCGCATCATCTGCGAGAAAAATTCGCGGCGCGCAAGTCCGGTCAGACTGTCATACATGGCGTAGTGGCGCGCCTCATTTTCAGCCAGCTTGCGCTTGGTG
This sequence comes from Burkholderiales bacterium, assembly GCA_037969525.1. Classification (GTDB taxonomy): domain Bacteria; phylum Pseudomonadota; class Gammaproteobacteria; order Burkholderiales; family SG8-41. The sequence continues at coordinate 1,755 of JBBKXO010000312.1, forward strand.
ACATCGCGGATGTTTATCACGATCCCCTTGACTGCCGGGTGACTGCGCAGATTGGTTGCGATGGCCACAAAATGCCATCCGCCCTCCACCCTTTGCCGGCCTTCAAATTCGAACCGATGCTCGCCCTCCGGTTCGGCGATGATGCGGTCCAGCCATTTGGCCATTCCTTCGCGGTATTCCTCGCCGGCATATTCCAGCAGGGAAGTGCCCAGCGGATTGACACCCGACAGACCGACCATCCGCAAATCCTTCAACGTCGAAAAATACACCTTGAGATCCGCGCCCAGCACCAGGAGGGCATCCGCTGAATGCTCGATCAATGCGCGATAAAACTGTTCATCATGAATTTTCAAAATAGGCCTTCCCTGGGAACGTCGACTCTAAAGCATACTTCCGTCTACGTCACGGCTTGGAATTCAGCCGGCATCCTTCAGTGTCCCTGATTACCACGCCACTGCCCCGCCATCCACCGGAATGATCGCGCCGGTCATGAAGTTGGACGCATTGGAGGCCAGCAGCACTGCGATGCCCTTCAGGTCGTCCGGCCCGCCGGTACGCTGCAACGGAATCTCGCGCTCGATATTGTCCTTGTTTTTCAGGTAAAGCTTCTCGTTGATCGGCGTCACAAAAAACCCCGGGCAGATCGCGTTGACCTGGATGTTGTGCTGCGCCCACTTCACCGCGAGGTCGCGCGTGAAATTCACCAGCGCGCCCTTGCTGGCACCATAGGCTATCGAGTTATAGGCGGTCGGATTGCGCCCGACCAGTCCGGCAATCGATGCAATGTTGATGATCTTGCCGCGCTTTTGTTTGATGAACTCACGGCCCAGCACCTGGGCGCAGAGGAAAGGTGCGGTGATGTTGAGATCGAAAACCTGCTGCCAGCGTTCCAGCGGCGTGTCTTCCGGCGGCGCCACCCAGGCCCGGCCGGCGTTGTTGACCAGCACATCGACGCGGCCGAATTTTTTAAGCGTCGCCGCCTTCATCGCCTCGATCTGCTCGACCTTCGTCACATCGCAGCCAACCGCCAGCGCCTGCACTCCGATTTTTTCAATCTCCGCGACCGCTTGCTCACAGACCTCGATGCGGCGCGAGCAGATCACGATATTCGAGCCCGCTTCCGCCAGACCTTTCGCCATCTGCAGGCCGATACCTGTAGCGCCACCGGTGACCACACTGACGTGGCCCTCAAGATTCATCAATTCCTGAATATTTGCCATCCGACCGCCCCAGGGAAAAGTTACAAAAATATCAATAAAATCAACTATTTACAATTTATCCTGCGTATAACGTCAATCATCCTTTAACAGCAGTCCGGCAATGATATTGCGCTGGATTTCCGAAGTGCCCTCATAGATGCGCACGATGCGCGCATCGCGAAAGGTGGTTTCGATACCGGCCTCGCGCATGTAACCCATGCCGCCGTGAATTTGCACCGCGGCGTCGACCACCCGCCCCAGCGCTTCAGTGGCAAACAGCTTGGCGGTGGACGCTTCCATCGTGCCGCGTTCACCACGCACCAGCGTTGCGATCGCGCGTTGCGTAAGTTCTCTTGCGGCATCGCGCGCCACCGCCATGTCGGCGAGCATCCACTGCAGGCCCTGGTGTTCCGCAAGCTTCTTGCCGCCCTGCGTCCGCGTTTTCATGTAATCCGCGGTTTGCGCAATCAGCTTGTCCATCATGCCGCAGCAGCGCGCCGATACCGTGACCCGGCCCGCGGTCAGCGTCTTCAGCGCCTGCACATAACCCATGCCTTCGGCTCCCAGCAGGTTCTCTGCCGGCACCGCGCAGTCAGTGAACGCCAGCGGTGCGGTGGTGCAGCCGTGCATGCCCATTTTCAGTTCGTTTTTGCCGATGCTGAAACCTGGCGTACCGCGTTCGACGATGAATGCCGAAATGCCCTTGATGCCCTTCTTCTTGTCGGTGATCGCCATCACGGTGAACACCTGGGCGAGTCCGGCATTGGTGATGTAGATTTTCTCGCCATTGAGGATGTAGCGGTCGCCCTGCTTCACTGCGGTGGTGCGCATTGCCGCCGGATCGGAACCCGCCTGCGCCTCGGTCAGTGCAAAGCTGCCTATCCATTCGCCGCTGGCCATGCGCGGCAGAAATTTCTTTTTCTGTGCAACCGTGCCCAGGGCATTGATGCCGGTGGTGCTGATGCCGGTGTGATTGCCTATCAATGTGGCAAACCCGTAATTGGTCTGCCCCATGACTTCCTCGATCGCGCACTTGCCGGCCAGATCAAGACCGCTGCCGCCGTATTCTTCGGGGATGGTCAGGCCGAACAGTCCCACCTCGCGCGCCAGTTGAACCAGGTCATCGGGTACCGCGTCGGTTTCCTCGATCTCGCGCGAGCGCGGATCGACCTGCTCGCGCACGAAGCGCGCCACCTCATCGCACAACTGCCGCACTTCGGTAGATATCATCAAGAAACCTCAAATTGAAAAACTTGCCACAGAGTTCACAGAGAAAAACAAAAACCTCTCAATATCAGCCTGCGCAGATTACATAACTTATTATTCTTATTGGCGTTTTGTCTTGCCGTTCTCTGTGCCCTCTGTGCCCTCTGTGGCTAAATCTTTTAGTCTTTAGCTCTTCATTCTAATCAACGCATCGGCCGCCTTCACGCCCTGCCCCTTGGGCATCACGATCAGCGGGTTGATGTCGAGTTCGGCGATCTGATCCTTCAAGTCCACGGCCAGCGCCGACAGTTTGACCAGCGCATCGACCAGCGCATCCACGTCAGCAGGCGGTTTGCCGCGGGCACCGGCAAGTACCGGGTAACCCTTGATTTCCTCGACCATTTCGCGCGCCATCGCCGGTGAGATGGGGGCGAGCCGGAACGCCACGTCCTTCAGCACTTCGGCAAATATGCCGCCCAATCCGAACATCACCGCCGGGCCGAACAACGCGTCGTTCGTAATGCCGACGATGGCCTCGATGCCGCCGCCGACCATTTCCTGCACCAGCACCCCGTCGATGTGCGCGGCAGCCTTGTAAGCTTTGGCGTTCTGCATGATGTCGTCAAATGCCGCAGCGACATCGGCAGCATTGGCCACGCCCAGGCGCACGGCTTTCGCTTCGGTCTTGTGTGAAATATCCGCGGACTGCACTTTCATCGCCACCGGAAAACCGATTTTCTGCGCGGCAGCCACCGCGGCCTCACGGGTCGTCGCCAGCACTTCACGCGTTACCGGAATCCCGTACTCGGCCAGCACCCGCTTCGCCGCGTGCTCGGTTATGTCGCCGGCTTTGCCTTTGAGCATTTCCTTTGCCGCCGGCCGGTTGATGACCGGCATGACATCATTTTTCTGCGCGGCATTGCGGCGTTTGGCATCGGCATACCACGACACCGCAGCCAGCGCGCGGCCGCAGCGCACCGGGGACTTGTAATGCGGAATGCGCGCCGCGTCGAGCGCGGCATAGGCTTCGGGGGCCACTGCGTCGCGGGCGCTCCACGAGATGAATATCGGCTTGTCGGTTTTGGCCGCACCGGCGACGATCTCAGCCGCCACCTTCTGTGCGATCTCGCCCTGCAGCGACGCATTGATCATCGCGATGCAATCCACGCCGGGATCATCGTCGATGGCCTGCAGCGTGCGGTTGATCAGCGTCAGATCATTGAAGATCGCCGCGGTAACGTCTACCGGATTGCCCACCGAGCCATACGAGGGCACGAACTCCTTCAGCTTGGCCACGGTCTGCGGCGCCAGTTGTGCCAATTGCATGCCGCCAGCTATGCATTCATCAGTCATCAGAATGCCGGCGCCGCCGGAAATGGTGATGATGGCCAGCCGGTTGCCGCGCGGCAGCCGCCCGCTCCTGAGCGCGCGACCGTAGTCGATCAGGTCCTGAATATCCTCGACCTGGATAATGCCCTTCTGGCGGAACGCGGCTTTGTATAAGGCCATTGCACCGCCCAAGTTGGCGGTGTGCGACGCCGCGGCCTTTTGCCCCTGCTCGGTATTGCCGACTTTCCACATCAGGATGGGCTTGCCGGCGGCCAGCGCCTTGTCACCGACATCCAGTATGCGCCGCGCGTCCTTCACGCCTTCGATGTAAGTGCCAATGATGTCGGTGTGCGGGTCGCGAATAAAATATTCCATGAAATCCAGCGTCGATACGCCGATTTCATTACCGGTGGTCACCATCTGCCGGAACGGCAGACCGCCGTCCAGTGATGACAGGTTCATCACCGAAAAACCAAAACCGCCGGATTGCGACACCATGCTGACCTTGCCGGGGGAGTAATCAGCATTGAACACCGAGCCGAATCCCGCATACACCGCGTCGGCCGCATTGATCATGCCCTGGCAGTTGGGACCGATGACGCCGATGTCGTACTGCTGCGCAATCTCAGCCAGCTTTTGCTGGGCCGCAACTCCAGCGCCCCCCATTTCCGAGAATCCGGAACTGAAAATGATCACGTACGGTACGCCGCGTTTTCCGCAAGCCGTCAGCATGTCCGGGACACGTGAAGCATTAACAAGTATCAGCGCCAGTTCGGGTGTTTCTGGCAAATTCTCAATCGACGGCCAGCATTTGACGCCCGAGATTTCCTGGTACTTCGGGTTCACCGGATAGAGCTTGCC
>JBBKXO010000313.1:0-2688 GCA_037969525.1 Burkholderiales bacterium
GTACTTAGCGGCTAGGTTCATGCCGTCGTTCCCTGTACTTAGCGGCTAGGTTCATGCCGTCGTTCCCATTTTCGCGGCGAGTTTCATGCCGGCAGCCGCTGCAGTTGCGCCACGCTTGCTGCATCCACCTGCGCCGCAAGATCGCGCACCCGGCCCTGTCCAGGCACCGTGGCATCCGGTGCGATTTCCGCCAGCGGCACCATGACGAAAGCGCGCGCCAGCATGCGGGCATGCGGTATGGTCAGGCCGGGTTCGTGGACCTCAAGGTCGCCATAGAGCACGATGTCCAGATCCAGGGTACGCGGTGCGTTGGGAAAGTCGCGCACCCGCCCATGGATGCGTTCTATGCCGAGGAGTGCCTCCAGCAGTGCCTGCGGCGCCAGCGTGGTTTCAATCAGGGCAACGGCGTTGATAAAGTCCGGCTGATCGGCATAACCCACCGGCGCGCTGCGATACAGCGACGAGCGCGCGATAAGACGGGTGCCGGGCAATCCGGCGAGTGCAGCAAATCCAGCGTTGATCTGCAGTGCCGGATCGCCGATGTTCGCGCCCAGCGCAATGCAGGCCGAGTAACTTTGCGCAGCCACCCGTTCAATCCGCTGCGGGCGCAGTGGATCCCGCAGGTTTGCGGCGGCGGCGCTTGCGGCGCTTTTTCGCCGGACCGGTATCTGCCATCAGCATCTCCGCACGGGTATCCGCATCAGCGTCCTGGAACTGCGTCCACCACTCGCCGAGCTCGACATCGAGTTCGCCACTTTCGCAGCGCAGCAGCAAAAAGTCATATGCGGCGCGAAACCGCGGATGTTCCAGCAGTCGGAACGGACGCTGCCCCGCGCGCTGCTCAAAGCGCGGTTGCATCACCCACAGTTCCTTCATGTCGGAAGTAAAGCGCCGCGGAATCGCCAGCTGTTCCGTCTGCTTGTCGAGCACCTGGTCCATGGCCTCGTACAGCGCCGGCACCGGCGGCACGTTGCGGTCCTGGACCTTTTTCCAAGCGGCCAGCACTTCATGCCAGCTCAGCGCGGCAAACAGAAACGCCGGTGAAATCGGTTTACCGGCGAGGATGCGCGCATCAGTGTTTTTCAGCGCCAGCATCACAAAACGCTCGCCCAGCGGCTGCTCGAGTATCACGTCGAGCAGGGGCAGCACACCGTGGTGCAGACCTTCTTTGCGCAACCGCTTTACGCATTCGACCGCATGCCCCGACAGCAGCAGCTTGAGCATTTCGTCGAACAACCGCGAGGGCGGCACGTTGGACAACAGCACCGCCAGCGATTTGATCGGCTTGCGCGTGGTCGCGTCGATTTCCAGACCACAAGCCGCGGCAAAACGCACGGCGCGCAGCATGCGCACCGGATCTTCACGGTAACGCTGGGTGGGATCGCCGATCATGCGCAGGCGCTTGCGCTTCAGGTCGGCCACACCGCCGTGATAATCCCAGACTTTTTCGTGGGCCGGGTCGTAAAACAGCGCATTGATGGTGAAATCACGGCGCGTCGCGTCCTGGGACTGGTCGCCCCAGACGTTGTCGCGCAGCAGGCGGCCGTGTTCGTCTTCCACGCTGGTGCGTTTATCGCCGACCTTGTCACTGTCGGTGGCAGGGCCGCGAAACGTCGACACCTCGACCATGTCGCGGCCGCACAGCACATGCACAATCTTGAAGCGCCGGCCGATCACCCGCGAGCGCCGGAACAGACCGCGCACTTCTTCGGGTGTCGCATCGGTGGCGACGTCGAAATCCTTGGGGTCGCGGCCGAGGATCAGGTCGCGTACCGCACCGCCAACGACAAATGCGGCGAAACCTGCATCCTGCAGTGTGTCGCAGGTGCGCAGGGCACAGCTGCCGATGCGGTTGCGGGTGATGCCGTGCTCACGCACCGCGATGATCCGCGGTTTGGCCGGCTTGAACAGGCGGCCCGAAAACACGCGGCCGAACAGCTTTTTGATCATTCGGGAATTTCAGTCAGCGCGTTGTGGAAGCAATTCCGCATGGAAACAGAAGGGAAACCGAGCGCCGCAACAGGAGAAAACGGCGCGATTATACATGGCCGGGCGGGTTGAAATTTTCGGAGCCACGCCGCGGGCTCAGCCGAGGCTGATGACCGGCCAGCCGCGCGCGCCGGCATGGCTGCGCAGTGCCGCATCGGGATCCACCGCCACCGGGTGGCTGACCTGCTCCAGCAACGGCAGGTCATTGTGGGAATCACTATAAAACGTTGATTTAATTACATTTTTTAGACTCTCCCCGCGCTCGGCCAGCCACGCCTCCAGGCGCAGGACCTTGCCCTCGCGGAAGCACGGCGTGCCGTCCACGCCACCGGTGAATTCGCCGTTTCGTACCGCGGGTTCGGTGGCGATCAGGTGTTCGATGCCGAAAGCGCGCGCAATCGGCGCCGTGACAAAGCTGTTGGTCGCGGTAATCACCACGCATATCTCGCCGCGATGACGCTCGATCAGCGCCCGCGCCGAGTCGCGCATCATGGGCTGGATGCGCTCGGTCATGAACTGGGCATGCCAGGCGTCCAGTTCGCGGCGCGGATGGCGCGACAGTGGCTTAAGCTGAAAATCGAGGAATTCGCGGATGTCCAGCGTGCCCGCCTTGTACTGGTCAAAGAACGTCTGATTGCGCGCTTCATAAACCTCGCGGTCAAGCACGCCGCGATCGATCAGGAACTGCGCCCATTCAAA
>JBBKXO010000314.1:0-23235 GCA_037969525.1 Burkholderiales bacterium
GCGCTATCTCGCCGCCGCGGAACGCGCACTGCAATTGTTCTATCCGCAACTGCAAAGCCATCCCAGCGCCTGCGTCAGTCTGTGCACCGCGCTGGACGAGTGGCTGACGCCGCCGCATACGGTCATTCTGCGCGGCCCGCCCGCGGCGCTAAAGGCCTGGCGCCAGCCACTGCAGAGTCGCTACCGCCCGGATACAATGGCGCTTGAAATACACAATGAAATCAATGTTTTATATGGCGCCATGCAAAAACCCGTGGCCTTGGATGCTGTCAACGCCTGGGTTTGCTGCGGCGTTAGTTGCCTGCCCGTAATCACCAACTTCACAGCGCTGGAGCAGGTTCTGGGCGACGACGCTTGATCGTCATCTGGCGCGCTTTGTGGTGTTCCCCGCTTTCGCTACAATTGCCGCTGGTTTCGTATTGAATCACTAGGAGCAGTTATGAAATTTGTTTTCGCTACACTGGCCGCCATCGGCATCCTCGTTGCAGGCAACACCGCAGCATCCGAAAAAATCGCGCAATCCAGCGGCTGCATGACCTGCCATGCCATAGACCGCAAAGTCATAGGTCCCTCCTACAAAGAAATCGCCGCCAAATACCGCAATGACAAGGCAGCGGAAGCCAGCCTGGTGAAAAAAGTCAAAGCGGGCGGCGCCGGTGTCTGGGGCGCTATACCAATGCCGCCAAATGCCCACGTCAAGGATGACGACATCAAGGCCGTGGTGCAGTGGATGCTGACGCTCAAATAACACCACCCCTGTCCGCAAATCAAGCCGGCATGCGCCGGCTTTTTTGTTAAGCGCCGGCACTGAAATTGACATTGCAGCAGGCACCTCCGATAATCGATAAATCTCTTTCAGTAACAATAAGTTAAACAAAAATCCGCGCTGTCCCGCGGGTTGGGAACACTCGCCCGTCTGACCTCTTACACTGGAGCCCACATGGAAATGCACAAGTTACGTAACACCGCTGCCGCGTTATTCGCCGGCGCATTGATCGCCGGATGCGGACAGGAAGCACCCGCACCCAAAGCCACCGCGCCCGCCGCACCTCCACCGCCCCAGATGCTGACCGTCAAGATCGGTTCTGCATCACCGCTGACTGGTCCGCAGGCGCACATCGGCGTCGACATCCGCAACGGCGTGCAGCTCGCCATTGAAGATGCCAATGCCGCCAACATTGAAATCGGCGGCAAGAAAGTAAAATTCGAAATGGTCGCCGAAGACGACGAAGCCAATCCGACCAAAGCCACCACTGTCGCGCAAAAACTGGTGGATGCCAAAGTTGCCGCAGTGGTCGGACATTTCAATTCGGGCGCCTCCATTCCCGCATCGAAGATTTATTCAGACGCCGGCATTCCGCAGATCTCGCCGTCGTCGACCAATCCCAAATACACCCAGCAGGGTTTCAAGACCGCCTTCCGCGTGGTTGCGCATGACGACCAGCAAGGTCCGACACTGGCGCGGTTTGCCGCAAAAACCCTGCATGCAAAGCGCGTTGCCGTCATCGACGACAGTACTGCATACGGGCAGGGACTTGCCGATGCTTTTGAAAACACAATCAAGGAACTGAAGGCCACCATCGTTGCCCGCGAGCACACCACCGACAAGGACACCGATTTCCGGGCGATCCTGACCAAGATCAAGGGCAACAAACCTGACCTGATCATGTTTGGCGGCATTGATCCGCAGGCCGCCCCGATGATCAAGCAGATGAAAGAGCTGGGCATCAAAGCCAGGTTCATCGGCGGTGACGGCATGCAGACACCGAACTTCATCAAGATCGCCGGAGACGCTTCCGATGGCGCCATGGCGTCCATCCCTGGGCTGCCCAAAGAGCAGATGCCCGGTGGCCAAGCCTTCCTGGATAAATACAAGGCCAAGTTCGGCCAGGAAGTCGAATTGTTCGCGCCCATGGGTTATGACGCGGTGATGGTGTTTATCGACGCCATGAAACGCGCCGGATCAACTGACCCGGCAAAATTCCTGCCCGAGATCAGCAAAACCAATTATCAGGGGGTCATCGGTCCGATCGCCTTCGACGACAAAGGTGATCTGAAAAACGGCCCGATCACCATCTACGTAGTCAAAGGCGGCAAATGGGAGCCGCTGGAAACCGTCAAGCCCGACGCAGACGGCACGGCGCCCGCCAAGTAAATCCGCACCCAGTGGCCAACGGCACCCCTAGGGGGTGCCGTTGCCATCTCTGATTATGGATATTTTCGCGCAACAACTCGTCAATGGCCTCGTGCTGGGCAGCATCTACGCCCTGGTTGCACTGGGCTATACGATGGTCTACGGCATACTCGGGTTAATCAATTTCGCCCATGGTGATCTCACCATGATTGGCGCACTGGTGTCGATTACCGCGGTACAGCTGCTCGCCGCGGCGGGGTTGCCGGCGCCGGTGGTGCTGGTGCTCGCCGGCGGCATCGCGATAGTCGTCTGCGTCATACTCGGCGTATCCATTGAGCGCATCGCCTACCGGCCGCTACGGCGGGCGCCCCGCCTGGCACCATTGATCACCGCGATCGGGGTCTCGATACTGCTGCAGTATTCCGCAGCGCTGATCTGGGGCAAACAGTACATTGCCATGCCGGAAATCATCGTTCCCACCCGCCTCAGCATCGCCGGCGCACAACTGACCGACCTGCAGGCGGCGATTTTCCTGCTGGCCTGCCTGATCATGGCGGGACTGCTGTGGTTCATCAAAGCCAGTCGCATGGGGCGCGCGATGCGCGCCACCTCGCAGAACCCCGATGTCGCAGGCCTGATGGGCATCAATACCAATACCGTCATCTCCTTCACGTTCGTACTCGGTTCGGCGATCGGCGCCATTGCGGGGTTGATGGTCGTGCTGTATTACGGCCTCGGTCACTATTTCATGGGCTTCATGCTCGGCCTGAAAGCCTTTACCGCGGCCGTGCTCGGCGGCATCGGCAATGTCGCGGGGGCCGTGCTCGGCGGGCTGCTGCTCGGCGTCATCGAAAGCCTGGCGTCCGGCTATATCGGTGACCTCACCGGCGGCGTACTGGGCAGCAACTATCGCGATATTTTTGCGTTTCTGGTGCTCGTGCTGGTGCTGGTGCTGAAACCTTCGGGATTGATGGGTCAGCACAACGGAGACCGCGCATGAACGCCGACCTGTCCTTCAACGCCCTCCCCGCTTTTGTGCGCCGTGCGACATGGATCGTCATTGCGCTGCTGCTGATCGCGGCACCCTTCCTGATCGAATCGACTCTGGGCCGCAGCTGGGTGCGCATTACGGACGTAGCCCTGCTGTTCATCATGCTGGCGCTGGGGTTGAACATCGTCGTTGGTTTCGCCGGTCTGCTCGATCTGGGTTACATCGCTTTTTTTGCAGTCGGCGCCTACTGCTATGCACTGCTGGCATCGCCACAGCTCGGGGTACACTGGCCGTTCCTGTTGGTGCTGCCGCTGAGCGCCGCCGTTGCCGGGTTGTTCGGCATCCTGCTGGGCGCGCCCACACTGCGATTGCGCGGCGACTATCTGGCAATCGTCACCCTCGGATTCGGCGAAATTATCCGGGTCTTCCTGAACAATCTGAACCGCCCGGTCAATATCACCAACGGACCGCAGGGCATTACCCTGATTGATCCCCTGCAGATAGGCGGATTCTCGCTGGCGCATACCCATGAACTGGCCGGACTCACCATCGCCCCGGTACACAGTTACTATTTCGTATTTCTCGCCTGCGCCGTGCTGTCGATCATCATTTCGCTGCGGCTTGAGAATTCGCGTATCGGCCGCGCCTGGATGGCCATCCGCGACGATGAACTCGCGGCATCGGCCATGGGCATCAATACCCGCAACGTGAAGCTGCTGGCTTTTGCGATGGGTGCGACCTTCGGCGGCCTGGCGGGCGGCCTCTTTGCCTCGTTCCAGGGTTTTGTCAGCCCGGAGAGTTTTCACCTGATCGATTCCATCATGGTGTTGTGCATGGTCGTGCTGGGCGGCATGGGGAATGTGGCCGGTGTTGTGCTCGGGGCGGTGCTGCTGACTGCGCTGCCGGAAGCGCTGCGCTACATCGGCCCGCTGCAGCAAAGCTGGTTCGGCGAAATACTCGTTGAACCCTCCGACGCGCGCATGCTGCTGTTCGGCCTGGCGCTGGTGCTGATGATGCTGCTGCGTCCATCAGGCATCTGGACCTCGCGGCGGCGGCGCAACGCAATGCCGGCCGCAACAGGAGAGTCCCGTGCCCCAGTCTGACGTGCTGCTCAGCGCCACCGGCATCAGCAAGCATTTCGGCGGACTGGCCGCGCTGTCGGAGGTGTCGATTGCCATCCGCCGCGGCGAAATATTCGGCTTGATCGGACCCAACGGTGCCGGTAAAACTACGCTGTTCAACGTGCTGACCGGTATTTATGCGGCTGATGCCGGGGAACTGACGTTTGACGGAAAACGCATCGACGGATACAAGCCCCATCGCGTGGCGCAACACGGCATTGCACGCACCTTTCAGAACATACGCCTGTTCACCAGCATGACCGCCCTGGAGAATGTCATGGTGGGCCGTCATGTGCGTACGCGTACCGGCGTGCTCGGCGCCGTGCTGAGAACCCGCGGCGCCATTGCTGAAGAACTCGCGATCGTACGGCGCGCGTACGAGTTGCTCGACTATTGCGGCCTGACCGCACGCGCCAACGACCTGGCGCGTGATCTGCCCTACGGCGACCAGCGGCGCCTGGAAATCGCCCGCGCGCTTGCCACCGAACCCAAACTGCTCGCACTTGATGAACCCGCTGCCGGCATGAACGCCACCGAGACCGAGGCATTGAAGGCGTTGCTGGAGCGCATCCGCAGCGACGGCGTCACCTTGTTGCTGATCGAGCACGACATGAAACTGGTGATGGGGCTGTCACACAGCGTCACGGTTCTCGATTATGGCGAGAAAATCGCTGAAGGCGAACCGGCCGAAGTGCAGCGCAACGCCAAGGTGATCGAAGCCTATCTCGGCGGCGGTCTGGCCTGAGGCGCACATGCTCAAAGTTCGACAACTCGAAGTGGCATATGGCGGCATCCGGGCCGTCAAGGGCATCGACCTGGATGTGGCAGCAGGCGAGCTGGTCGCTTTGATAGGGGCCAATGGCGCGGGCAAAACCAGTACGCTGAAAGCGCTCTCCGGCATGCTCACCCCGGCCGCCGGCCGCATCGCCTATGATGGCGCTGATGTCACCGGCAAACCTTCCCATGAACTGGTGCGGCGCGGCCTCGCCATGGTGCCCGAAGGGCGCGGCGTGTTTCCGCGGCTTACGGTAGCGGAAAATCTGGCGATGGGCGCATACACACAGACCGACGCCGCAGCAGTGCAGCGGGATTTCGAACGCGCATACGCGCTGTTTCCGCGCCTTGCCGAGCGCCGTGAACAGATGGCCGGCACGCTGTCCGGGGGCGAGCAACAGATGCTGGCCATGGGGCGGGCGCTGATGTGCCGGCCACGACTGCTGTTGCTCGACGAACCCAGCATGGGACTGGCCCCGCTCATGGTACAAAAGATATTTGAGACCGTGCGCATGGTTGCCGCTGAGGGTGTAACCATGTTGCTGGTGGAACAAAATGCCAAACTGGCACTGGAAACCTGTGATCGCGGCTATGTCATGGAGAGCGGCTGCATCGTTCTGGCTGATAATGCGAAAACCCTGTTGTCCAGTCCACAAGTAAGGCATGCGTATCTTGGAGAATGAATTGGAGATTGAATCTGACAATCCGCTGATCTCCCCGCCGCCTGCAAAGCCGTCGCTGCGGCAGATCATGTCAAGGATCAGAATGCCGCGGAGCATCCGTCTCCCGCTGACGGGGCTGATTGCTGCCGCCCTGGTGGCGCTGCTCGGCTTTCTGTATCTCAAAAGTCAGGGTGTCGATTACCGCGCCCAGGGCGAGATACTCGACTACCTGCGCGAACTCAAGGAAATCGACGGCCGCGGGGATCTCGAGGTGCTGCGGGCGCGGGTAGAAGGTGCATCCGGAAATATGCCCCCGATCGGAGACCGCTGGGTGCGGGTGCCCGAACTGCTGCGCCGCCTGCAGCAGGTCGCTGACGAAATTGCCAGCCCTGCCCTGAACCGCGGTCTGCCAGCTATGAAACAGGCCTTTGAGCAGAAAACCGACTTGTTGAACCGTTACCGGACGGCAGGCGAAGCTGTCACTGGGGCACTCGGCCGCATGGTTGCCTTCGACAGTGAAATCGCCGGGCTCGTGCGCGGTTCATGGCGGAGTTTTCCACAGCGCGAGCGCCTGGTGGCAGTCGAAAGCACGTCGGCCCTGTTGTATGCACACGTGATGCGCTACGCCACCGACCCGAACGACGGGCAGCGCCAGAATGTCGAACTCTTCGCCGCCGATCTGCGCAAGGCCGGAACCGGCACGCCGACCGCGCTGCAGGAAAGCCTCGCGCGCATGGACACCACGGTGCAGCAGATACTCGGTGCCAAACCCGTGGAAAACGAATTGTTCCAGAAGATTGCCATCGCTTCCGCGGGGCCGCGCATCGACAGCCTCACCGATGCCTATACCATCGAAACCGCCAATATCCAGTCCGACAGCGAACTGTATCGAAACTACCTGATCGCCTATGCCGCAGCGCTGCTGATACTGATAGGTTACCTGCTGTCGCGCCTGGCCGTCAGTTACCGCCTGCTGGAGTCGCGGGTGGAAGAGCGCACCCGCGAGCTGTCAGATGCCCTGCATCAGCTGAAGGAATCCGAATCACAGTTGATCCAGACCGAGAAAATGTCATCGCTGGGTCAGATGGTCGCGGGCATCGCACATGAAATCAACACCCCGCTGGCCTACGTCAAGAACAGCCTGGGTTCGGTGGCCGGCAAGCTTCCGGAAGTAAAAAAACTGATCGTCGAAACCAACAAACTGCTGCGACTGATGGAGGACGCAAGCCCGGATCCGGCGCGATTGCAAGCCAAATACTCTGCGGTGCGCGCTCTGGTGCACGACTTCGCGGAGCAGCAGTCGCTGGCCGAACTGGGCAAACTGGCCCACGACGGCCTCTACGGCATCGAGCAGATCTCGGAAATCGTGCTCAACCTTAAGAATTTCAGCCGGCTCGACCGCAGCAAGGTGTCGAGCTTCGATCTGAACGAAGGCTTGGAAAGCGCGCTGATCCTTGCCAAACACGAACTGAAACACCTGACGGTCAAGAAGCAATTCGGGGAAATTCCCGCAATCACCTGTTCGCCTTCACAACTGAACCAGGTGTTCCTCAACCTGATCAACAACGCCGCCCAGGCCATCGAGAGCGGCACCGGCGAACTCACGCTGAGCACACGCATGGAAGGAGCGGATCAGGTGGTCGTGGAAATTGCCGACACCGGCAAGGGCATCCCCCCGGAAATCATGTCGAAAATATTCGATCCGTTTTTCACGACCAAGGCTGTCGGCAAGGGCACCGGCCTCGGTCTGTCAATTTCATACAAGATTATCGAACAGCACGGTGGTAGCATCAGCGTGGATTCCACTGTGGGTGTAGGCACGCGCTTCACCATCGTGCTGCCGACAACCCCCCCGGAAACACTCAGCGACCAGACATGACGACCGGTTATCCTAAAAACATCGGGAAGTACGAAGTTCAGGGCGTCCTTGGCCGTGGCGGCATGGGCGTCGTCTACAAGGCCTTCGATCCGGCGATACACCGGCAGGTCGCCATCAAGACCATCACCAAATCGGCGATGGATCCTGCGGAATTGCAGTACGCGATCGCCCGTTTCCGTCATGAGGCGCAAGCCGTCGGCCGTCTCACCCACCCGCGCATAGCGGCAATCTATGATTATGGCGAGGACGAGAGCATCGCCTACATTGTCATGGAGCTGGTACACGGCAAGTCCCTGTACGAACATCTGCAGAACAAGGCAAAATTTGACCTCGCCGAAATCGGCGAAATCGTGCGCCAGCTGCTCGATGGCCTCGGCTACGCCCACGCGCAGGGTGTGGTGCATCGGGACATCAAACCCTCCAATCTGCTGGTCAATGATGACGGCAGGATCAAAATCAGTGATTTCGGAATTGCCCACCTCGATTCATCTTCACTGACCCAGGTTGGCGAAATCATGGGTTCTCCGGGCTACATGTCGCCGGAGCAGTTCACCGGCGATGAGCCCGATGCGCGCTCCGATATTTATGCGGTTGGCGTCATCGCCTACGAACTATTGGCGGATCGCAAGCCGTTCACCGGCAGCAATGTCGAGATCATGCGTCAGGTCATCAGTGAGCGCCCGCCGAATCCGTCGGACTTCAGCCCGAATATTTCGGTACAACTCGACTGGGCCACGCACAAGGCGCTGTCAAAAAAACGCGAAGATCGTTTTCAAACAGCCCGGGAATTCGCGCTCGCATTCGTGCAGGGCATTGCCGCCAGCCTGCGTGCCAACAAACCCCCGACACCCGAAGACTCGGCCGATGCCCCCACCCAACGCCTCGATCCGAAACTGGTTTCTGCGGCACGGATGATCTCCGGCATGCAGGCCGGCGCAAAGGCGACGGCTGATACGACAATACCCAGGGCGGACGCAAAGGTGGCGCCGACATTCGACACCTCTGGCAAAAAGGCCAAGCTGCTGTTTGTAGACGACGAAGAACGCATACTCACCGCGCTGCGCTCGGTGTTTCGCGCCGACTACACCGTGTTCACCGCCAGCAGCGGCCCGGAGGCCATGGAATTCCTGAAGCGCTTCCGCCCCCACGTGGTGATCAGCGATCAGCGCATGCCGGACATGACCGGCGTCGAGTTGCTGCGCCAGGTCAACGATTTTGCACCACATACGGTGCGCATGCTGCTGACCGGCTATTCGGATCTCGCCTCAATTGTCGGATCCATCAATGACGGCGAGGTATTCCGCTTCATCAGCAAACCGTGGGACAACGCCGAAATCCAGAAAACGGTGAGCGAAGCCGCGGCCATTGCGCTCGAACTCGCCGACATGGCGGTGACCCCGGACATAGTTCCCGAAAAAGTCAGCAGCGGCGTGCTCGTGCTCGAGCGCAACCAGAGCGTATTCCGCGCCACCAGCGAACTGATGGGCAGCGTATGCCCGGTGCTGCATGCCCCGGACATCGATCGCACGCTGGCCATACTCGGGGAACAGGAAATCGCGGTGATCATCGCCGATCTCGACAAGAGTGATGAGAATTCTGTCGCTGCATTCAAGCTGCTGAAACAGGATCATCCGGAAATCCTGCTCATCGTCATGACCGAGGCTTCGGACTCGGAAATGGTCATCGCACTCATTAATCAGGCCCAGGTATTCCGCTTCCTCAGCAAACCGCTGAACCTGAAGCTGCTGCAGCAGCATGTGCACGCCGCGCTGGCGCGCTACCAATCCTTCCGCAAGTCCCCCAAGCTGCTGAAACAGCACCGCGTGGTGCAGACCCGGACCGAAGGCAGCTCGGTGCTCGGCCAGCTGCAGGGCAAGATACGTTCGCTCAAATCCTGGCTCGGCGTCTGATGCAGGGCGCCGCCACGCACCACCACTAGACCCAGTCTTTGGCGACCAGGAACTCCGTGTAGAGCCGCGCCTCGGGAGTGCCGGGCTGCGGCTGCCAGTTATAGCGCCAGTGCACAACCGGGGGCAGCGACATCAGTATGGATTCGGTGCGCCCGCCCGACTGCAGCCCGAACAAGGTGCCGCGGTCGTGGACCAGGTTGAATTCGACATAGCGGCCGCGCCGATAGGCCTGAAAATCCCGCTCGCGCTCACCATAGGGCAGGTCACGCCGACGCTCAACGATGGGCACGTACGCCGGCAGAAAATGGTCGCCGACGCTGCGAGTC
Source organism: Burkholderiales bacterium (assembly GCA_037969525.1). Taxonomy (GTDB): domain Bacteria; phylum Pseudomonadota; class Gammaproteobacteria; order Burkholderiales; family SG8-41. The sequence continues at coordinate 9,798 of JBBKXO010000314.1, forward strand.
AACGCAAAACAGGTGGCGAAATCCGGGGCGCTCAGGTCATCAAAGAAAATGCCGCCTATTCCTCGCGGCTCGGCGCGGTGCGGCAAATGAAAATAGCGGTCGCACCATAGTTTGTAACGCGGGTAACAATCGGCGCCAAATGGCGCCAGCGCGTCGCGGCAGGCGCGATGAAAATGCACCGCATCTTCTTCGTAACCGTAATAAGGCGTCAGGTCCATGCCGCCGCCAAACCACCATACCGGCGCAGCTCCGTCCTTCTCGGCGACGAAACAACGCACGTTCAGGTGTACCGTAGGCGCATGAGGATTGCGGGGGTGCAGCACCAGTGACACACCCATGGCCTGAAAAGTACGGCCTGCAAGTTCAGGTCGCGCCGCGGATGCCGATGAAGGCAGCTGGTCGCCGTAGACATGCGAAAACCCGACGCCTCCGCGCTCGAACAGCGCACCACCCTCGATCAACCGGGTGAGGCCGCCACCGCCCTGCGGCCGCTCCCATGCATCGCTTAGAAACACGCCGCCATCGAGCGTTGCCAGACGTTCAACGATGGTCTGCTGCAGCCCTGTCAGATAAGTTTTGACTGCCGCGATATCCATCGTAGAAGGCTGCCGTCGCAATCGCGTTACTTGCGTCCCGCGGCGACGGCGCGGTAACCGATGTCACGGCGATACTGCATGCCGTCAAAGCGAATCTGGTCGACGATTTCGTAGGCGCGACGCTGCGCAGTGCGCGTATTGTGACCCAGCGCAGTCACGCACAGCACGCGACCGCCGCTGGTCACGGTGTCGCCGCCCGACTGCATGGTGCCGGCGTGGAAAACATGAAAATCCGCGCCGGGCGCAGGCAGTCCGCGGATGACATCACCCTTGCGCGGTTCTTCGGGATAGTTGGCTGCAGCCAGCACGACACCCAGTGCCACTCGCGGGTCCCAATCCGCGCTGGCCGCATCCAGCCTGCCGTCTATGGCTGCTTCCAGCAGCACCACCAGGTCGCTTTTCAGGCGCAGCATGATCGGCTGCGTTTCCGGGTCTCCCAATCGGCAGTTGAACTCCAGCACCTTTAATTCGCCGCCGGCGCCGATCATCAGTCCCGCATACAGAAAGCCGGTGTAGGGTATGCCATCGGTCGCCATGCCGTTTATGGTCGGCTGGATGACTTCCCGCATGACGCGTGCATGCATGCCCGGGGTCACCACCGGTGCCGGCGAGTACGCACCCATGCCGCCGGTATTGGGCCCGCGATCGCCGTCCTGCAATCGCTTGTGATCCTGACTGCTGGCCAGCGCCAGCGCATTGCGCCCGTCGGCGAGTACGATAAAGCTTGCTTCTTCGCCTTCGAGAAATTCTTCGATGACCACCCGCGCGCCGGCCGCACCCATCTTGTTGCTGACGAGCATCATGTCCACCGCGGCGTGCGCCTCTTCAGCCTGCATGGCAACCACGACGCCTTTACCGGCAGCCAGACCATCGGCCTTGACGACGATGGGCGCGCCCTGGCGGTCTATATAAGCGTGTGCGGCGACCGCGTCAGTGAAGGTGGCATAAGCTGCGGTCGGTATGCCATGCCGCTGCAGAAAGCTCTTGGCAAAATCCTTGGAGCTTTCGAGTTGGGCGGCTTTTTGCGTCGGACCGAAAATGCGGTGACCCGCACCGCGCACGGCATCGACCAAGCCTGCAGCCAGCGGCGCCTCGGGCCCAACCACTGTCAGCGCGATATCATTTTTATTAATAAAATCAATAACTTGATCATTGCCACCCAGCATCACATTGTCCAGGCCATCTTCGTGCGCAGTTCCGGCGTTGCCCGGGGCGACACAGACTTTGGAAACGCGTGGCGACTGCGCGAGTTTCCACGCCAGCGCATGCTCACGACCACCACCACCGATGACCAGAATTTTCATGTCAGTGGCGGAAGTGCCGGAACCCGGTAAAAGCCATGGCGATGCCATGTTCATCGGCAGCGGCAATGACTTCCTCGTCGCGCAGGCTGCCGCCGGGCTGGATGATCGCGGTGGCGCCAGCGGCGGCAACCACATCAACGCCGTCTCGGAACGGGAAAAATGCATCCGACGCGACCACCGAACCCGTTAATTGCAGTTTGGCGCTGCCCGCCTTGATCGTGGCAATGCGCGCGGAATCAACGCGGCTCATCTGCCCGGCACCCACTCCCAGCGTTTGCCCGTTACCGCAAAACACGATGGCATTGGATTTGACGAATTTTGCTACCCGCCAGGCAAACAGCAGATCTGCCAGCTGCTCAGTTGTCGGTTCGCGCTTGGTGACTATTCTCAGCTGTGCTGCGACGACATTCGTGCCATCCGGCGTTTGCACCAGCAGTCCGCCGCCGACGCGCTTCAGATCAAACGGGTTGGCGCCTGCAGCCAACGGCACCTCGAGCACCCTGATGTTTGCCTTGCCGGCTAACACCGCCAGCGCATCGGGCATCACTTGCGGCGCAATGACAACCTCGACAAACTGCCGCGAGATCGCCTGCGCCGCCCGGGCGTCGAGGGGGCGGTTCACAGCAATGATCCCGCCGAAAGCGGATGTCGGATCGGTCGCGAGAGCCTTGTCATAGGCTGCCGCGACATCGGCGCCTATCGCCGCGCCGCAGGGGTTGGCATGTTTGACAATGACGCAGGCCGCGGCATCAAACGTCTTGACGCACTCCCAGGCGGCATCGGCATCGGCAATGTTGTTGTAGGACAGCTCCTTGCCCTGCAGCTGCCGGTACGCGGCCAGGCTGCCTGGTGCCGGTACCAGATCGCGATAGAACGCCGCCTGCTGGTGCGGATTCTCGCCGTAGCGCAGTGTCTGCACGCGATCCAGCTGCATATTGAGGCGCTCGGGGAACGTTGCCGCCTTGCCGTCCGGCTTCAGGGCCGTCAGGTAATTGCTGATTGCGCCATCGTAGGCGGCCGTGTGCGAAAACGCCTTGCACGCCAGTCGAAACCGCGTTTCGGCACCCAGCGCGCCGCTGGCCGAATTCATTTCCTTCAGCAATCCTGCGTAATCGGCCGGGTCGGTAACCACGGCGACATGCTCGTAATTCTTTGCCGCGCTGCGCACCATCGCCGGCCCGCCGATGTCGATGTTCTCGATGGCATCGGCAAGCGGACAATCCGGCCTGGCTATGGTCTGCGTAAACGGATAAAGATTGACGACCACCAGATCAATGCCGGCTATGCCCGCTTTCTGCATGGCTGCAGCATGTTCAGGCAGATCGCGTCGTGCCAGCAATCCGGCGTGTATGCGCGGATGCAGTGTCTTGACGCGACCGTCGAGCATTTCGGGAAAACCGGTGTAGTCGGCGACCTCCGTCACCTTGAGGCCGGCTTCGCGCAGCAGCTTCGCCGTACCGCCGGTGGACAGCAACGTCACGCCGTAGCCGGCAAGGCCGCGCGCGAATTCGACGACACCGGCCTTGTCGGACACGCTGATCAATGCTTGTTTGATAATGGCCATGTCTGCAGAACGGTCGCTACGGGACAACCCGCCAGTGGCGGAATTCAGTCCGCCGTCAGTATTTGATGTTGTACGTCTTTATTTTCTTGCGCAAGGTGTTGCGATTGATGCCCAACATGGCCGCCGCATGCGACTGATTGCCGCGCACCTTGTTCAAAACGGATTCCAGCAGCGGTTTTTCCACGCTGCCGATGACCATGTCGTACACGCCACAGGCCTTCTCTCCGTCCAGATCACGAAAATACCCGTCGATCGCCCGGCGCACAACGCGGGCCATTTCGGTTTCATTCATCATGCTGCAAGTTCCTCCACATAGGTCAGGCGTTCGCCCAGACCCGATAGTTCGGCAAAATAATTATTGACGGCATCCAGTTGTTCCGCGCAGGTCTGCAGCTGGTTCATCGCATGGCGGAACGCCGCCGAGCCGGCAAGGCCCTTGGTGTACCAGGAGATGTGCTTGCGCGCGACGCGCACGCCGGTGTGCTCGCCGTAAAAACCATAAAGATCGTACAAATGCGCCACCAGCACCCGGTGGATTTCACCAACTGCCGGTGGTGGCAGATGTGCGCCCGTTTCCAGAAAGTAGGTGATTTCGCGGAACATCCACGGTCGTCCCTGCGCGGCGCGCCCGATCATCACGGCGTCCGCACCGGTGTACTCCAGCACATGTTTAACACGCTCGGGCGTCGTGATGTCACCGTTGGCGATGACCGGGATGCCGATTTCGGCCTTGACCGCAGCAATGGTGTCGTATTCGGCTACTCCGGTGTAAGCGCAGGCACGCGTACGCCCGTGTATGGCCAGCGCCTGGATACCCGCACTTTCAGCAATGCGCGCCACCATGCGCGCATTGCGGTTATCGCGATCCCAGCCGGTTCGGATTTTCAGGGTTACCGGTACATTTACAGCGCGGACCACGGCGTCAAGGATGCGTCCGACCAACGGCTCATCTTTCAACAGCGCGGAACCTGCCATGACATTGCAGACTTTTTTTGCCGGGCAGCCCATGTTGATGTCGATGATCTGCGCGCCCTCGTCGACGTTGTAACGCGCGGCATCCGCCAGCATCTGCGGGTCGGCGCCGGCTATTTGCACAGAGATCGGATCGACTTCGCCGTCATGATTGGCGCGACGCTTGGTTTTTTCAGAACCCCACAGCAGGGAGTTGCTGGACACCATTTCAGAAACGGCCATGCCCGCACCCATGATCTTGCACAATTGGCGGAATGGCCGATCGGTCACGCCCGCCATTGGGGCGACGATCAGATTGTTTTTCAGTTGATAGGGGCCGATGCGCACCGGACTTGTTCTTTTATGGGTCTACAGGGAAAGGGCGTCATTGTAATCACACTCGCGCGGAGTGGAAAGGAAAATGTGCCTATTTTTTAATCACGCGTATTGTTCTTGCAACGTATTCGATCATCAACAACACTGATGATGCGTTGCGCGAATGATTAAAACTATTCCGGATCAGTGAGTTTGCTGCGCTTTGCTGTGTCACCACCTGCAGATTGGCCGCCAACTCCAATCAGCGCAATGATTCAGTGCGCAGCAATTACCCGCGCGCACCGAAGGTCATGCGCCGCACCAGAAAATTTTTCAATGGCGGCACACAACCAAGCAAAGCAAGTCCCGTACCTCGCGCCAAGCGCAACGGCAGCAGATCGTTGGAAAACAACTGCACCAGTGCGTGTGTCATGCCGATGCCACCGCTGCGATCCGGTTTGCGGCGCGCGAGGTACGCATCCAGCCATGCGCGCGAACCCAGCGCCGTGCGGGCACTGGCCGTGACCTGTACACCGAGTTCCCAGGCATCGCGCAAACCCAGATTGAAACCCTGTCCTGCCACCGGATGCAGCGTCTGTGCAGCATTTCCGATCAATACGATGTGATCCAGCGTTGTGTGTGGTGCGCGGTACATGCGCAAGGGAAAACTCGCGCGCCCGCTGACCGCCGTGAAACTGCCAACCCGCGATCCGAATTCCTCGCCTAGTTCCGCACAAAACATCGCCGGGGTCATAGCGCACAATAACTGCGCGCGCTGCGGCGTTGTCGTCCACACCAGCGCCCAGGCATCACCATCGGGCAGCAACGCCAGCGGGCCATGGCGCGTAAAGCGTTCATAGGCCGTGTTGTTATGCGTGCGCTCACTTACTAACCGCGCGGTGACTGCGCATTGCTGATAATCCACGGTTGCTGCATCCGCAGTAACGCCACCGTCTGCAACTACCACCAGCGCCGCATCATATACACGCCGCTCTCCGGACAAATCAAATTCCACCTGCGCCGGATTTCCACCACGCCACTCAGCCACCTGGGCACCAGTGAGGTATTGCAGGGACGTGTCTGCAGCAGCCTGGGCCAACGCCTGTGACAAACGGCCGTAATCAACCACATAACCCAGTTCGGGAAATCCCGCCTCCGCGGCAGCAAGACCGACGCGACCAAATCCCCCGCGCTGCGAGACATGGATATGGCGTATCGGCGTCGCCGTTGCCGCCAGCGCCGGCCACACCCCCAGCCGTTCGAGGATCAGCCGGCTGCCATACGACAATGCCAGCGGACGCTTGTCACCGCTGGGCGCCGTCCGCGCTTCCAGCAATACGATCTGCAAGCCTGATTCGCGCAATGCCAGCGCCAGCGCGCTGCCCACCGGACCGCCGCCGACGATGACGACGTCGGCTGGCTCAGACATGGCGATCGCGCATCAGCGCTTCGATGTCGGCGATACTTTTCGGCGCCTCGGCGCTGAGGATCTCACAACCCCCGGCAGTCACCAGCGCATCGTCCTCGATGCGGATGCCGATATGGGCAAATGCCTCAGGCACGCCTGGTCCCGGACGGATATAACAGCCGGGTTCGACCGTGAGCACCATGCCCTGCCGCAATTCGCGCCACTCCCCGTTCACCTTGTACTCGCCGGCATCATGCACATCGAGCCCCAGCCAGTGTCCCGTGCGATGCATGTAAAACTGCTTGTAGCTTTCCTGCTCCAGCACCGCAGCCAGCGAACCCTGCAGCAGTTTCAGGTCGATGAATCCCTGCGCCAGCGTCGCCACTGCAGCATCGTGCGGCATATTCCAGGGAGCGCCCGGCTTAACGGCCGCGATAGCCGCGGCCTGCGCCGCCAGCACCAGCTGGTAGACATCGCGCTGCGGCCCGCTGAAGCGGCCGTTCACCGGAAAAGTGCGCGTAATGTCTGACGCATAACCGTCGAGTTCGCAGCCGGCATCGATCAGCAGCAAGTCGCCATCGGCCAACTGGCCGCTGTTCTCGACGTAATGCAGCACGCAGGCGTGGGCGCCGGCGGCAACTATGGAAGTGTAGGCCGGCGACTGCGCACCGCGATGGCGAAACTCATGCAGCAGCACGGCTTCAATTTCATATTCGCTCGCCCCCGGCCGCGCCGCCTGCATCGCGCGGCGATGGGCTGCTGCCGAAATTTGCCCCGCGCGACGCATCAGCGCCAGCTCGTGTTCGTCCTTGATCAGCCGCATGTCATCGAGCAATGCCCGCACGTCGCGGATGTCACCGGGTGCGGCGACCCCGCTGCGCGCGCGGTCGCGCACGGCATTGATCCAGCCCAGCACACGTCCATCCCAGGCGGCATCGCCGCCCAGATGTACATGCACGGCCGGCCGGTCGGCCAACAACTCGGGCAGGCGGGCGTCGAGCTCGGCATGACTGTACGCCTCGTCGAACCCGAAAATTTCCCTGGCCGCCTCCGGTCCATAGCGATGACCGTCCCAGATCTCACGCTCCGGATTTTTCTCGCGGCAGAACAATATGCTCCGCGGCTGTGCGCCCCCGACCAGCACCAGTACGGCCTCAGGTTCACGGAAACCCGTCAGGTAATAGAAATAACTGTCGTAGCGATAGGGATAGTGCGCGTCCCGGTTGCGGATGCGCTCGGGGGATGTCGGCACCACGGCCACCCCTACGCCGATCAGCTCGGCCAGGCGGGCGCGGCGGCGGACATGAACGGCAGCATCGATTTGCGGCTGGTCTGACATGCAGCGATTATAGCCGCGCGTCAGTCGCCGACCTGGGCATCGAGCAAATGCGCCCAGTCGTTTTCGCGTGCCGGCAACTTCTGCTCAATCAGCGCCGCCAGTGCCTGGTGCGCGACCCGCAACCGGTCCGCGTCGGCGCCAGCCGCCAGTTCAGGGAGCAGCGCCGCAACAGCCGCCAGTGTTTCGCGCACACCCAGCGCCGCTGCCAGTGCGCTTTTCAGCTGTTCCCGCGGATGGGGTATCCAGGTCCGGGCAGCACTCAGGCTTTTCAGCCGCTCACCGAGTTCGAGCAGGCGCTTGCGCAAGCGTGGTGCTGCGCCGAGCCGCGTCATGGATATATCGCCCCAGACGGCAAGCTCTATCATTTCCCGCCACTGCGCCTGCAACGCGGCCACCCACGCCAGATCCAGCATTAGTGCAGCTTCAACCTGTGCAGCATCGAGTTCGTGATCCATGCTTTCAGCTTCCCGTCCGCGCCGCACGGTCTACCGCGGCAAGCCGCTCCGGCGTGCCCACGTCATGCCACTGCCCGCGGTAGAGTTCCCCGGTCACCTGGTGCCGCCGCATCGCGGCAATCAGCACATCCGCCAGTCGCCCCCGGCCGCCGCGCGGAATATCCGCGAACAAAGCCGGGTGGTAGGCGCCCATGCCGCTGAACGTGTAGCGCTCGACGGCATCGGCCAGCACTTTGCCGGCGTCCAGGCCGAAATCACCCTTGGTGTGTTGCGGCGGATTGGGCACCAGCACCAGGTGCGCCAGCGCACCGTCCGCGGTCAGATGCTGCGCAGCATTGATCAATGCGGAAAAATCATAATCACTGTAAACGTCGGCATTCACCGCGATAAACGGTGCCGCGCCCAGCAGCGGCAATGCCTGGGCGATGCCACCTGCGGTTTCCAGCGCCACCGGTTCGCGCGAGTAGCGGATGCGCACGCCCAGTGCGCGGCCATCGCCCAGCGCAGTGGCAATCTGTTCACCCAGGTGCGCAAGATTGATCACGATGTCGCGCAGTCCGGCGCTGGCCAGCGCATCGATCAGCAATCCTATCAGGGGTTTTCCTGCAACCTGCAGCAGCGCCTTGGGAGTGTGGTCGGTCAGCGGACGCATGCGCTCACCGCGTCCCGCCGCCAGTATCATGGTCTGCATCGCGCCGCGCCTCAGAAGGTATAACCCACTTGCGGACGGCGCTGCTCCAGCTCGTCGAGCAGGCGCCCCAGCGGCGCCAGTTCGGCATAGCGGGCAGTTACCGCACGCGCGTAAGCCAAAAAGCGTGGTGTATCGTCGAGATAGCCGGGCTTGCCGTCGCGATAGTGAATGCGTGCAAATATGCCCAGGACTTTCAGGTGGCGCTGCAGCCCCATCCATTCGAAAGCACGGTAAAACGCGCCAAAATCCGCATCCACCGGCAACTGCGCGCGCTTCGCCTGCTCCCAGTAGCGGACGGTCCAGTCGATGACGCGCGCCTCCGGCCAGCTGATGAACGCATCCCTGAACAGCGACGCGACGTCGTAACTGATCGGACCATACACCGCATCCTGAAAATCCAGCACGCCGGGATTCGGCTCGGACAGCATCAGGTTGCGCGGCATGTAATCACGATGCACAAACACCGCCGGCTGCGCCAGTGCGCTGTCGGCGAGCAGGCTGTTGATGTGATCCAGCGTCGCACGCTGCGCAGCCGACAGCGTAATGCCCAGATGGCGGCCGACGTACCACTCGGGAAACAATTCCATTTCCCGCAGCAGCAACGCGCGATCATACGGCGGCAGTACGCCAGGACGACTGGCACGCTGCCAGCTCACCAGCGCCGCGATGGCGTTGCCGTACAGCGCATCGGCATTCGCCTCAGTCAGCGCTTTCAGATATGTCGTGTCACCAAGATCGGACAGCAGCAGAAAACCCCTAGGCACATCGGCAGCGATCACTTCGGGCACATGCAGGCCGGCGTCGCGCATCAGTTGCGCGACATGGATGAACGGCCGGCAATCCTCGCGCTCCGGCGGCGCATCCATGGCAATACGCGTCACATCAGCGAAGGTGACGCGGAAATAGCGCCGGAAACTCGCGTCGGCGGACGCCGGAGCCAGCGTAAAGCTGGCGCCGGCAAAACGTTCCGCAAGCCATGTGCGGAGCGCTTCCAGCCGCGGGTCGCTCCCGGCCGATGAGGATGGATTCAAGCGTTGCTTCAGACAGTGAATTGTGAGATTTTAGCACCTCGCCTGAAGCCCTCTTCCAATGCCTTTTTCCCGAAAAACCAGGATTGCTCTTGCGGTGCTGTGCGCACTGCCGTTGCTGGCTGCCGCCGAAGAGGGACTAAAACCCAAATCGCAGTCCGGGCCGCGGCTGGGCCAGCAAAACAACGCCGATACCGAGCCGCTGTTCATGGAGGCCGACCGCATCCAGGGCACCCAGGACAAGGAAGTCGAAGCTTTCGGCAATGCGCGGTTGCACAAGGGAGGGCAGTCGTTTCAGGCAGACTGGATGCGCCACAATACGGCTACCGACGTGCTGACCGCAACCGGCAAAGTCCGCCTCGAGCAGGATCGCGAGGTCATCGAGGGCAATAAGCTGCGTTATGAACTCGCCACCGATCGCGGCGAAATGGACGGGCCGCGTTACCTGCTGATGAGCGTGCCGCCAACTACATCGACCAGCGCGAGCTTTCCAAAATCCGAAGCCCGCGGCACGGCGGAGCGCCTGCTGTTCGACGGCCCGCGCAAATACCGGATCGAGAACGCCAGCTATACCACCTGCGAGCCGGGCAATGACGCGTGGTTTCTGCGCGCGAAGCAACTGGACATTGACCGCAATCGTGACGTCGGGGTGGCCCATGATGCAAGCATCGTATTCTTCGACCAGACCATTTTCTACACGCCTTACCTGTCATTCTCGCTGCACCAGCAGCGCAAATCGGGGCTGCTGACACCCAGTTACCGCACCTCAAACACCACAGGTTTCGAATTTACAGCGCCGTATTACTGGAACATCGCTCCCGACATGGACGCCACGCTGTATCCGCGATACATGACCAAGCGCGGCCTGCAACTCGGCGGCGATCTGCGTTACCTGAATCCGCGCTGGCGTGGCGATGCCCATGTGGAAATGCTGTCCAATGATCAGCAAATCGGACGCGACCGCTGGCGCCTGTTTGCCAAACACCAGCAAACCCTGGACCACGCATGGAACGGCGGATTCAATTTCCATCGCGTCTCCGATGGCAAATACTTTACCGATCTGTCCACGCTGGTCGCCGTCACCTCGCAGGTGCATTTGTCCAATGACGCCACGCTTGCCCGTGGCGGCACCTGGGGCGATGGCGGCACTTACACCTTTTCAGCCTTTACCCAGCGCTGGCAGACGTTGCAATCCGATCCGCTGGTGCCGCTGGTGTCGCCGTACCACCGGCAGCCACAGATCTCGCTGTCGGCTCAGCGCCAGGGCACGCGCTGGGGGGACTTCGACCTGTTGAGCAGTTTTGTCTCGTTCGATCATCCCTCGCTGATCAACGGTCGGCGCGTGGTGGCTTATCCGAGTGTTTCGGTGCCGCTGCAGAATGCCTACGCCTTCGTCACGCCCAAAATCGGGGTGCACACTACGCATTACGTCATGGGCAGCAACAACACCGCCGGCCTGCAGGACAGCACGCGTACGCTGCCGATTTTCAGCACGGAGTCCGGCGTCGTGTTCGAGCGCAACACGCGCGTCGATGGACAGCCGTTCATTCAGACGCTGGAGCCCAAGATTTATTACGTCTACATCCCTTATCGGGATCAAAGCATGCTGCCGAATTACGAAAGCGGGCTGCAGGACATCAATTTTGCAACCATTTTTACTGAAAACCAGTTCAGCGGGCAGGACCGCATCAATGACGCCAACCAGCTGACGTTCGGTGCCAGTTCACGTTTTATTGATGCCGGCACGGGAATCGAGCGCCTGCGCTTCGCCCTCGCGCAACGCTATTATTTCCAACCCCAGCGCGTCACCGTCCCCGGGGTGCCAACACGGGCCAGCGACCGCAGTTCTTCTGATCTGCTGGCCACATTTGGCGGCAATATTGCAAAGAACTGGTCAGCCGACGCCGGCTGGCAATACAACACCGATCTCAAGCAGACCCAAAAATTCAACCTGTCCACCCGCTACCAGCCGCAACAGGGCAAAGTGCTGAACCTGGCCTACCGCGAGACCATCAGTTCCCTGCGTCAGGTCGATTTTTCAACCCAATGGCCAATCGACGGGCGCTGGACCGCGGTCGGCCGCTGGAATTTTTCGATCCGCGACAACCGCACGCTGGAGGCGCTGGCCGGGGTCGAATACAACGACAATTGCTGGGCGCTGCGCATCGTCGCGCATCGTTTCGCCACGACCACCGACGCCGCCAGTACGTCGATTTTCGTCCAACTGGAACTCAGCGGCGTATCAAGAATCGGCACCAATCCCCTGGATGTATTGCGGCGGAGCATTTCTGGCTACAAACAACTTGATCCGCGCGCCGCAGCACCGGTCGAATACAATGTACCTGGATTGTTTTAGCCCGCCGGCTGTCCAACCGGTCACTTGGCCAGACCCACCGGCCCGAATTTCCGTTTCATTTGAAAAATCTGGATTCTCAATGCAACCCCGAATTCTGCTGTGCCGCCTCATTTCCTGCGCCCTGTTCTCCGGCCTGCTGCTCGCCGTCGCAACTGCGCATGCCCAAACCAGCAAGCCACGATCCATCGTTACGGTCGACCGCATCATTGCCGTCGTCAACGACGAAGTCATCACTGAACGGGAGCTGGCGGCGCGGGTGGATTTTGCGTTCCGCCAGTTGCGCCAGCAGGGCACCCCGCCGCCGCCGCGCGAGGCCATAGAGCGGCAACTCATTGAACGCCTGATCAACGACAAAGTGCAGCTGCAGCACGCGCAAGAGATCGGCTTGCGCATTGATGATGCCGAGCTCGCGCGCGCTTTGGAACGTATCGCCGGCGACAACAAAATGTCATTGCCGCAACTGCGTGCCACGCTCGAAAAAGACGGCGTGCCCTTTGTAAAATTCCGTGACGACATCCGCAACGAAATCCTGTTGTCGCGGCTGCGCGAGCGCGAAGTGGCGCAGAAAATTGTCATCACCGAATCCGAGGTAGACAATTTTGTCCAGAATCAGAAGGCGCAGCAGGGCCGGGGCGATGAATTCAATATCTCGCATATCCTGGTGGCCGTGCCGGAAAACGCATCCCCGGAACAACTGCAGATCCGTCGTGCCCGCGCCGAAGAAGCGCTGGCACAGATCAAGGGGGGTGCGGATTTTCGCCAGGTTGCAGCAGCCTTTTCCGATGGCCCCGAATCTTTGCAGGGCGGCCTGATCGGCTGGCGCGAAAGTGACCGCCTGCCCGCACTGTTTCTCGATGCCCTGCGCCCGCTGAAGACCGGGGAGCTTACCGAGCTGCTGCGCAGCCCCAACGGCTTTCACCTGCTCAAGCTCAACGAACGCCGCGGCGGGCAGGCGCCGCTGATCGTGCAACAGACCCACGCCCGGCACATCCTGATCAAGACCAACGAACTGGTCTCGGAAACCGAAGCGCGCAACCGTTTGATTGCACTGAAGGAGCGCATTGACAACAAGGCCGACTTTGCTGAACTCGCGCGCGCACGCTCCGATGACACCAGCGCCTCACGCGGCGGCGACCTGAGCTGGCTGTCTCCCGGCGACACCGTGCCGGAATTCGAGCAGGCGATGAATGCGCTCAAACCGAACGAAGTCAGTCCCCCGGTAAAAAGTCCGTTTGGCTGGCATTTGATCCAGGTGCTGGAGCGACGCTCCAAGGACATGACCCAGGAAGGCCAGCGACTCAATGCGCGCCAGACCTTGCGTGAGCGCAAAACCGACGAGGCCCACCAGGAGTGGGTGCGGCAACTGCGCGACCGCGCTTATGTTGAGCAGCGCCTTGAAGAAAAAACATAATAAAAACAACTAGTTACATT
>JBBKXO010000315.1:0-4817 GCA_037969525.1 Burkholderiales bacterium
ATTGCCAGTCTGTGGGGTCCGGCGCACGGCGGCGCCAATGAGGCGGTGCTGAAAATGCTCGATGAAATCGGCGACATCAAGAACATCCCGGCCTTCATCAAGCGCGTCAAGGAGAAGGACGGACAGGCGATGCTGATGGGCTTCGGCCATCGCGTCTACAAGAACTACGATCCGCGCGCCAAAATCATCCAGCGCACTTGTCACGAAGTGCTGGAAGAACTCGACATGAAGGACAACAAGCTGATCAAGCTGGCGATGGCGTTGGAGAAGATTGCGCTGGAAGACGATTATTTCATCAAGCGCAAGCTGTATCCGAACGTCGATTTCTATTCGGGCATCGTCTACAAGGCGCTGGGCATACCGGTCAGCATGTACACGGCCATCTTCGCGCTGGCACGCACGGTGGGCTGGATTGCGCAGTGGAACGAACTGATCGCCGACACCGAGCAGAAAATCGGCCGGCCGCGGCAGCTCTTTACCGGCGCCAAGCGCCGCGATTTTGTAGCGGTCAGCAAACGTAAATAGCCGGTGTCCCCCGCCGATGGCGGGGAAACCGGCTGCAACACTTCAGGTGCAGACATGATCAAAGAATCCCGCGCAAGTTCACTGCTGTTCGGTGCCAACGCCCCGTTTGTCGAGGGTCTTTATGAGCAGTATCTGAAGGATCCGCAGTCGGTCGAGCCGCGCTGGCGCGGCTATTTTGATGAGCTGCAGAAGCTCGATGATGGTCCGGCCGACGTTGTGCATTCCGATGTGCAGCAGCACTTCGTCGATCTCGCGCGCAGCCGGCGCCCGGTGGTCAGCAATGAATCGGCGCAACAGAATCTGCAGAAACAGTTTTCGGTGATGCAGCTGATTTCAGCGTATCGGTTCCAGGGCAACCGCATTGCCAATATCGATCCGCTGCAACTCACGGAAAAACCGGCCATTGCCGAGCTCGAACTGACGCATTACGGCCTGGGCGAGCAGGACATGGATACCGTATTTGACACGGGCACGCTGCATGGGCCGGCCAAGGCAACGTTGCGCGAAATCCTTCAGGCGCTGCGCGAAACCTACTGCAGTTCCATAGGTGTTGAATACATGTACATGTCCGATATTCCGCAGAAGCGTTGGATGTCGGAGCGGCTGGAACCCACCCGCGGGCAGCCCAATTACTCGGCCACCTACAAGAAGCACCTGCTGGATCGCCTGACTGCGGCGGAAACGCTGGAGAAATACCTCAATTCCAAGTACGTGGGACAGACGCGCTTTTCACTTGAAGGTGGCGATGGCCTGATTCCGATGCTGGATCATCTGCTGCAGCGCGCCGGCACCGCCGGCGTCCAGGAAGTGGTGATCGGCATGGCGCATCGCGGTCGACTCAATGTGCTGGTCAACACGCTGGGCAAAATGCCCAAGGCGCTGTTTTCCTCATTTGAGGGCAAACAGCTGGCCGACGTGCTGGCGGGTGACGTCAAATACCATGACGGTTTTTCGTCGAACATCATGTCGTCAGCCGGACCCATGCATGTCACGGTTGCGTTCAATCCGTCGCATCTGGAAATCGTCAATCCCGTAGTACAGGGTTCGGTGCGTGCGCGCCAACATCGTCGCAAGGACCATACCGGGGCACAGGTGATGCCCATACTGATCCACGGTGATGCGGCGTTTGCCGGGCAGGGCGTAATCCAGGAAGTGCTGAATTTTGCGGAAACCCGCGGGTTTGGCACCGGCGGTACCGTGCATATCATCATCAACAACCAGATCGGCTTTACCACGTCGGACCCGCGTGATTCGCGCTCCTCGCTGTATTGCTCGGATGTGGTGAAAATGCTTGAAGTGCCGATATTCCACGTCAATGGCGATGACCCGGAAGCCATCTGCTTTGCCACGGCAATTGCTCTGGATTACCGCATGAAATTCCAGAAAGACGTGGTGATCGACCTCGTTTGCTACCGTCGGCTTGGCCACAACGAGCAGGATGAACCGATGGTCACGCAGCCGCTGATGTACCGGCGCATCCATACCCATCCGTCGCCGCGAAAGGTATACGCCGACCGGCTGATTGCCGAAGGCGTGGTGTCGGAAGCTGAAGCCGAGAAGATGGTGGACGGATTCCGCGATGCGCTGGATCGCGGTTACCACACCAACCAGACCATACTGTCCAATTACAAACCGCCGTTTGAGACCGACTGGACACCCTACCGGGGCACCCAGTGGAACGAGAACGACGACACGCGGTTGCCTCTCGAGCAGTTGCAGGCGCTGGCGCGCAAGATCTGCGAAGTGCCGTCCAGCTTCAAGCTGCATCCGCGCGTCCAGAAGATCATGGAAGACCGGCGGCTGATGGCCGAGGGCAAGCTGCCGCTCGATTGGGGCATGGCGGAAACACTCGCTTACGCGACGTTACTGAAGGAAGGTTTCTCGGTGCGTCTGTCGGGCCAGGACTCGGGTCGCGGCACGTTTTTCCATCGTCACGCCGTATTGCATGACCAGAACCGGGAACGCTGGGACCAGGGCACATACGTGCCATTGCAGCATCTGAGCCCCAACCAGGGTGATTTCGTGGTTATCGATTCGGTGCTGTCAGAAGAAGCGGTGCTCGGATTCGAATACGGCTATGCCACTTCCGGACCGAAGGAGCTGGTGGTCTGGGAGGCTCAGTACGGCGATTTCGTCAACGGCGCGCAGGTGGTCATCGACCAGTTCATCGCATCGGGCGAAGTGAAATGGGGGCGCCTGAGCGGCCTGACGCTGATGCTGCCGCATGGCTATGAAGGCGCGGGGCCGGAGCATTCTTCTGCCCGCATGGAGCGTTTCCTGCAGCTGTGCGCGGACTACAACATGCAGGTTTGCGTGCCGGCGACACCAGTGCAGATGTACTACCTGCTGCGCCGGCAGATGGTGCGGCCGCATCGCAAGCCGCTGATCATTTTTTCGCCGAAAAGCCTGCTGCGGCACAAGGAATCGGTGTCGCCGCTGGAAGAGTTCGCCAACGACAAATTCAATCCGGTCAACGAGGACTGGGAAGCGCGTGAAATTGAACCGGACAAAGTCGAACGCGTAATTTTCTGCAGCGGCAAGGTGTATTACGACCTGCGTGCTGAACGCGGTGCACGCGGCATCCTGAATCTGCCGCTGGTGCGCATGGCGCAGCTTTATCCGTTTGCCCATGACGAGTTCCGCGCGCAGATCGTGCGCTACAAGAATGCCAAGGAAATCGTCTGGTGCCAGGAAGAGCCGCGCAATCAGGGCGCCTGGCGCCACATCCAGCATTACCTGATGCGCCATTTGCTGCCTGAGCAGAAAATGTATTACGCCGGCCGGGATTCGTCGGCTTCGCCGGCGGCAGGCTACAAGTCTCTGCACGAAAAGCAGCAGATGGAGCTGGTCGATCAGGCACTGACATATTCCGGCGGCAGCCGGCCGCGTGGCTTCAAGCCGCGGCCCCTGACCGAAGGTGAAGAACATTGAAATTCATTAAATTAAACAATAAGTTATGGAGTAATCATGCCCCTTGATGTAAAGGTGCCGCAACTCTCGGAATCGGTAGCCGAGGCGACACTGGTGACTTGGCACAAAAAAGCCGGTGATTACGTCAAGCGTGACGAAAATCTGGTGGATATCGAAACGGACAAGGTCGTACTCGAAACGCCGGCGCCACAGGCAGGTGTACTGGTGAAGATCGTCAAGCCCGATGGCAGCACAGTGACCAGCAACGAAATCATTGCCCAGATCGACACTGAGGCCAAGGCGCCCGAGGCCAAGGCACCCGAAGCGAAAGAGCCTGAGGCCAAGGTGGCAGAAGCGAAGCCGTCAGGGGATAAAACTCCCGCGGCAAAAGTGGAGCCCGCTGCCAAGTCGGACACCGCTCCTGCCATGCCTGCGGCGCAAAAGCTGGCCGCCGAAAAGAATATCGACACCGAATCTCTCAGCGGCACCGGCCGCGGCGGTCGCGTTACCAAAGGCGACGTGCTGCAGGCGGCAGCAGGCGGAGCCAGTGCCGGCGGGGCGGCTGCACCCGCAGCAACTCCCGCACGGGCGCTACCCACAGTGGATCTGGGCGATACCAGTGAGCGGCCGGAACAGCGGGTGCCGATGTCGCGCCTGCGCGCGCGCATTGCCGAGCGCCTGGTGCAGTCACAATCCACGGCAGCGATCCTGACCACCTTCAACGAAGTCAACATGCAGCCGGTGATGGAACTGCGCAGCAAATACAAGGACCGTTTCGAGAAGGAACACGGCGTGAAACTCGGTTTCATGTCTTTCTTTGTCAAGGCGGCCGTGCATGCGCTGAAAAAATATCCGCTGGTCAACGCTTCGATCGACGGCAATGACGTCGTCTATCACGGCTATTACGACATCGGCATTGCGGTCGGCAGTCCGCGCGGGCTGGTGGTGCCCATCGTACGCAATTGCGACCAGCTGACACTGGCTGATATCGAGAAGCAGATCGCCGATTACGGCAAGCGTGCGCAGGATGGCAAGCTGACGATGGAAGAGCTGACCGGCGGCACGTTCTCGATTTCCAATGGCGGCGTTTTTGGTTCGATGCTGTCCACGCCCATCATCAACCCGCCGCAAAGCGCGATCCTCGGTGTGCATGCGACCAAGGAGCGTGCGGTGGTCGAGGACGGGCAGATTGTCATACGGCCGATGAATTGCCTGGCGCTATCGTATGACCATCGCATCGTCGATGGTCGCGAGGCCGTGCTCTCATTGGTGGCCATGAAGGAAGCACTGGAAGATCCGGCGCGGCTGTTGCTGGATATTTAAAGTCTTTTACCGCCAAGACGCGTATCACCGCCAAGACGCCAAGGACGTCAAGAGAGTCA